>JAHEBK010000014.1 GCA_024642295.1 Flavobacterium sp.
ATTTACAATTACTTAAATACAATATTGAATTAAGTGTTTTGATAACACTTATATCAAAATGTATTACATTTGTAATTGTATAAAAAAGAATTTTAGAATGAAAAATTATGTTATAGGCTTAGACTACGGTTCTGATTCCGTTCGTGCCGTGTTAATTGACACAGAAAATGGACAAGAAATAGCTGCTGATGTATGTCATTACAGACGTTGGAAAAACAAAGAATATTGCAATGCTTCTATAAATCAATTTCGTCAACATCCATTAGACCACATTGAAGGATTAGAAGTCACTATAAAAAACATAATCTCATCTAGTAAAATAGAAACGTCTTTAATAAAAGCTATCTGTGTTGATACGACCGGTTCTTCTCCTGTTCCTGTTACAAAAAACGGGATACCATTAGCATTAACAAAAGAATTTGAGCATAATCCTAATGCTATGATGGTGTTGTGGAAAGATCATACTGCAATAAATGAAGCTAATGAAATCAATGAATTAGCGGCAACTTGGGGAGGAGAAGATTTTACAAAATATGAAGGAGGAATTTATTCGTCCGAGTGGTTTTGGGCAAAAATTTTACACATTGTTAATGAAGATGAAGCGGTTAAAAACGCAGCCTATACTTGGTTAGAGCATTGCGATTTAATGACTTATTTATTAATTGAAAATAAAGATTTAAAAACATTTAAACGAAGTCGTTGTGCTGCGGGTCACAAAGCAATGTGGCACGAAAACTGGAACGGGCTACCCCCTGAGAATTTTTTAGAAAAACTACATCCTTACTTGGCTCAGTTGAGGGGAAAATTATATAATGAAACCTATACTTCTGATAAAGTAGCTGGGAAATTATCCCAAGAATGGGCGTCTAAATTAGGACTTTCAACTGATACCGTTATAGCCGTAGGAACTTTTGACGCTCATTCTGGAGCTGTAGGTGCTAAAATCGATGAATATGCTTTAGTTCGTGTAATGGGAACTTCCACATGTGATATAATTGTGTCTGCCAAAGAAAATATTGGTAGCAAAACTGTAAAAGGAATTTGTGGACAGGTTGATGGTTCAGTAATTCCAGGTTACATCGGTTTAGAGGCTGGACAATCAGCATTTGGAGATGTATTGGCCTGGTTTAAAGATACTCTCTCTTGGCCCTTGGATAATTTAGTTTACAATTCGAAAGTTTTATCTGAGGAACAAAAAGCACAATTAAAAGATGATGTGGAATCAAATTTCATCAAAACATTAACGGAACAAGCAGAAAGTATTCCCTTATCAGAAAGTATTCCAACAGCTTTAGACTGGGTAAATGGTAGAAGAACTCCAGATGCAAATCAAGGTTTAAAAAGTGCAATGACTAATCTTTCTTTAGGAACCAAAGCACCACATATTTTCAAAGCTTTAATTAACTCCATTTGTTTTGGTTCTAAGAAAATTGTTGACCGTTTTGAAGAAGAAGGTGTTCGTATTGATAGTGTAATCGGAATTGGTGGTGTCGCCAGAAAGTCACCCTTTATCATGCAAACTTTGGCTAATGTATTGAATAAGCCCATTAAAGTTTGTGCTTCTGATCAAGCACCTGCTTTAGGAGCAGCTATTTATGCTGCAGTAGCTGCAGGAATTTACCCAAACGTAATTGAAGCAAGTAAAAAAATGGGAAGTGATTTTGAAAGCGAATATTTTCCTCAAACGGATAAAATAGAAAAATACCAAGAGTTAATGGATTCTTATTCTGAATTGAGTCAATTTATTGAAAATCAAGTTAAAAAAAATAATACTGTTCCGTTAAAAATTGAAACAGTTTCTTAAATATTTATTAGGAGAACCTAAAAAACAATAAAATTATGAGTTCAAAATACCAAGCATTAAAACAAGAATGTTACGAAGCCAATATGCTTCTAAATGAGTTGAATTTAGTGGTTTATACTTTTGGAAATGTTAGCGCAGTAGATAGAGATAATAGCGTTTTTGCTATTAAACCTAGTGGAGTTCCTTATGAAGATTTAAAAGCTGAAGACATTGTAATTGTTGATTTTGATAATAACATTATTGAAGGTGACAAACGGCCTTCGTCTGACACTAAAACGCATGCTTATTTGTATAAAAATTGGTCAAAAATTGGTGGTATTGCACACACACATGCTACTTTTTCTGTAGCTTGGTCTCAAGCACAAAGAGATATTCCTATTTTTGGAACTACTCATGCAGACCACCTAACAGCTGATATTCCCTGTGCACCTCCTATGGAAGACCACCTTATAGAAGGAAACTATGAGCACAATACGGGAATCCAAATCCTTGATTGTTTTAAAGACAAAAACCTTTCGTATGAAGAAGTAGAAATGATTTTGATTGGAAACCATGGTCCATTTGCTTGGGGGAAAAATGCAGCTAAAGCCGTTTACAATTCTAAAGTACTAGAAGTGGTGGCTCAAATGGCTTATTTGACATTGCAAATTAATCCTGTTGCTCCAAAATTAAAAGATTCTTTAATAAAAAAGCATTACGATCGTAAGCACGGAAAAGATGCTTATTACGGACAGTAGTTGTTTATTAGGTCAATCGTTTAATAAGCAAAATAAACATTCAAATCGTTTAATGAACTCAACGATTAAACAGTTAAACAAAAAATCATGAATAATATTTCCCAAAAAGAAGTTTGGTTCGTAGTAGGAAGCCAAGAATTATATGGCCCTGAAACATTACTAAAAGTTGCTGAACATTCCCAAAACATTGCAAAAGGACTAGAGGGTTCTTTGCATATTCCTGTAAAAATTGTATATAAAGATGTAGTCAAATCACCAGAACAAATATTAAATGTTTGTTTGGAAGCAAATTCTAATAAAAACTGTATCGGAATTATCGCTTGGATGCACACTTTTTCACCTGCAAAAATGTGGATTGGTGGTTTGAGAATTCTTAAAAAACCTTTATGTCATTTACACACACAATACAATGCTGAAATTCCTTGGGCTACTATTGATATGGATTTCATGAACTTGAATCAATCAGCTCATGGTGATAGAGAGTTTGGTTTTATGATGTCAAGAATGCGTAAAAAACGTAAAGTAGTTGTAGGACACTGGGAAGATGATAAAGTTTTAAAAAAATTAGGTATCTGGACAAGAGTAGCTTTAGGTTGGGATGAATTACAAAACTTAAAAGTAGCTCGAATTGGTGATAATATGCGTGAAGTTGCTGTAACTGAAGGTGATAAAGTAGAAGCGCAAATCCGTTTTGGAGTGACTGTCAACGGTTATGATTCTTCTGACATTACAAAACATATAGACAAGATTAGTGACAAGCAAATAAATGATTTACTTGCTATTTATGAGACTTCCTATAATTTAACTTCCTCCTTGAAAGAAGGCGGAGCTCAAAGACAATCTTTGATTGATGCTGCAAAAATTGAATTAGGTTTAAGAGCATTTCTTGAAGAAGGTGGATTTGGTGCTTTTACTGATACTTTTGAAAATCTTGGAGCTTGGAAACAACTTCCAGGAATAGCAACCCAACGTTTAATGGCAGATGGTTACGGTTTTGGCGGAGAAGGCGACTGGAAAACTGCTGCTATGGTTCGTGCTTTAAAAGTAATGAACATTGGTCTTGAAGGTGGAACCTCTTTTATGGAAGATTACACCTATCACTTTACTCCTGAAAAATCGTATGTATTAGGTTCTCACATGCTAGAAATTTGTCCTTCAATTGCTGATGGAAAGCCATCTTGCGAAGTACATCCATTAGGAATTGGAGGGAAAGAAGATCCAGCTCGTTTGGTATTCAATTCACCAGCAGGAGATGCAATTAATGTATCATTAGTAGATATGGGAACTCGTTTCCGTTTAATTGTAAACGAAGTAACTGCTGTAAAACCTGTGGCTGAATTACCAAAATTACCTGTTGCACGTGTACTTTGGGATTGTAAACCTAATTTAGATATCGCTGCTACGGCGTGGATTTTGGCTGGTGGTGCACACCATACTGTTTATAGCCAAGCAGTAACTACTGAATTCATGGAAGATTTTGCAGATATCGCCGGAATAGAATTATTAGTTATTGATAATGATACTAAAATACGTAATTTCAAAGAAACGTTAAATGCGAATGAAGCCTATTATCATCTCTTTCAACACGGACTATAATAACCTAACCTAAAAGCCATTTAAAATAATTATCTTTGGCTTTTAGGTTTTTGTTTTTTAAACTATTAACAACCAAAAACTATTAATTATGAACGTATTAAAACGTTGCATTTATGCATTTTCAATAGTAAGTTTAGCTATTATGAATATACAATGTAAAGGCGATAAAAAATCACAAGAAACTACTACTGCTGAAGCAGTAACAATTGAGAAAACAGCTTATGGAACTACTCCAACTGGAGATAAAGTAGACCGTTATAAATTAAAAAACCAAAAGGGTATGGAAGTAGATATTATCACTTATGGTGGTATTATTACTTCTTTAAAAGTTCCTAACAAGGCTGGAGTCTCTGAAGAAATCGTTTTAGGATTCAATAAATTAGAGCAATATACAAAGGACAATCCTTATTTTGGCGCAATCATTGGTCGTTACGGGAATCGTATTGCAAAGGCGCAATTTTCATTAGACGGTACGACTTATAAATTAGCTGCCAACAATGATGCTAATAATTTACATGGTGGTCCAGAAGGGTTTCACAGAGTTATTTGGACAGCAGAGGAAGCCAAAGGAGGAGATACTGCCACTTTAAAATTAAAATATGTTAGTAAAGACATGGAGGAAGGTTTTCCTGGAAACCTAACCGTTTTTGTTACTTATTCTTTAACTAAGGACAACACTTTAGATGTTATATATGAAGCAACAACAGACAAGAAAACGATTGTTAACTTAACACAACACTCTTATTTCAATTTATCTGGGGATTTTGCTAAAACAATCTTAGACCATGAAATTGTTATTGATGCTGATCAATTAGTTCCTGTTGATGCTAATCTTATACCAACTGGTAAATTAGATGACGTTACTCATACTCCTTTCGATTTTAGAAAACCAAAAGCTATTGGTAAAGAAATTGAGACAACCAACGAACAACTAAAAAGAGGTCTAGGTTACGATCACTGCTGGGTATTGAACAATCAAGATAAGGGATTCCGTTTTGCAGCTTCAGCTTATGAACCTACAAGTGGAAGATTATTAGAAGTATTTACTGATGAGCCTGGAATACAATTGTACACTGGTAACTTCTTAGATGGAACATTACCTACTAGAGATGCTAAAACCTATGCACATAGAACAGGACTTTGTTTAGAAACTCAACATTATCCAGATTCGCCCAATCAAAAAGATTTCCCAACTACGGTTTTAAATCCTGGAGATAAATACCAGTCAAAAACTTCCTTTAAGTTTTCGACTAAATAAAAATTACTGAAAAGCCCCTTTAAAAATGCCCTAAAAAGTTAGGCACTATTTGGGGCTTTTTAATTTATTACAATTAAATGCTACAATTCCCCATCCCATTCCGCATAAAATTGCGATAGAAAACCTTCCATGTAGCGGTGTCTTTCTTCGGCGATTTTTTTCCCTGAAACGGTATTCATTTTATCTTTGAGCAACAATAATTTTTCATAAAAATGATTAATTGTTGGCGCTTGACTTTTTTTATACTCCTCTTTAGTCATGTTCATGTTGGGCGCAATTTGAGGGTCGTATAAACCTCGATTTTTAAAACCGCCATAATTGAACGCACGAGCAATTCCTATCGCTCCTATAGCGTCTAAACGATCTGCATCTTGAACAATATCTAATTCCATTGAAGTGAAATTATTTTCGACGTTTCCACCCTTGAAAGAAATATTTTCAATAATATTAACCACCTGTGCAATAATTTCTTCGGACACATTTTGACTTTCTAAAAATGTACGAGCTGTTTTAGGACCAATGGTTTCGTCTCCTCCAGAAGCGTCGGGATGAAATTTACTATCTGCAATATCGTGAAGCAAAGCACCTAATTTAACTACTGTTATATCGCATTCTTGGTCTTTAGCAATCAAAAGTGCATTTTTATACACTCTCTCGATATGAAACCAATCGTGACCACCTTCGGCATTTTGAAGTTTATCTTTTACAAAACTGATGGTTTTACTAATTAATTCTTGACTCATTATTTTTATATAAAAATGCTGATTTCAAAGTTATAAAACTTCAAAATCAGCACTATGTTTTTGTTTAATTTCAAATTAAATATTTGACTTAAAAATAACTGCAGATTCGCAAATTTCCTTTTTAGATAAATATTTTCTAATTATTACGAATTAAATTTGCGCTAATTCCGCTTAAAGCGTTTTAAATTAAATTAGCGAATCTGCGGTTATTAAAAGTTTTGAATAGGAAATCCTCCTTAATCAAAAAATTACAATCTCGCTGGTTCGACCCATTTAAAGATGTGAGACTCTGCTGGAATTACGATTCTTTCTGAAACTCTTGCCATTCTCGCAGGTAATTTCATCAAGTAATCACGCGCTTTTTCGGCTTCGTCATTCAATCCAACAATTTTATCGATTTCCCATTTGTCAATCAATTTTTGCATGATATCTACATAATCATTAGCTGTATACACGCCTATACGTTGGGCAGAATCTGAAAATTGTTCGAAAGCTGTACCAATTTTTTGTCCTGATTCTCTCAGAAAATGAGCCGGCATGGTAATTTTAGCTTTCATCATGTATTGAAACGCCAACATCATTTCGCTAGGATCTACTTTGAATATTTCACTAACAAAGTGGCTGTATGCATGGTGATGACGCATTTCGTCTCCTGCAATCATCTTACACATTTTAGCGAGCTTTTTATCTCCATGATTTTTTGCTAATTGAGACACTCTATTGTGAGAAACATAAGTTGCTAATTCCTGGAAACTAGTGTATACAAAGTTTTTATAGGGGTCTCTTCCAGTACCAATATCAAAACCGTCGTTAATCAAATGTTGGGTAGTCATCTCTACTTCACGCATGTTCACACGCCCTGAAAGATAAATGTATTTATTTAACAAATCCCCATGGCGGTTTTCTTCTCCAGTCCATTGGCGTACCCATTTGGCCCAACTATTACGTTCCAGGTTATCAACTCCTTCCACTTCCATCAACCAGTTTTCATAAGTTGGCAAAGCTTCTTCAGTAATCATATCACCTACCATTGCTACCCAAAAATCATAAGGTAAATCCTTTGAGATTTCTCTTAATTCTTTTACTTCTTCTAGAAAATTATCACTTTCTGGATTAGGTAAAAAATCAGATGGTTGCCAAATTTGTTCTACAGGGATTAAATACTGATCAACAAAGCTGTCCACACTTTTTTCTAAAAACTGCATTACTTCTAATCTGATATTTTTTATTGACATTATATATGTTTTAAAATTGTATTCCTTTTACTACTGCTTGTTCTGTTTGTTCCATAATCTCACTAAAAGTAAAATCACTTACTTTTAATGGTGTATGCATTTCAAAACTTAGATGATTTCCTAAACCAACGGGGAAAAAACCAAACCGAACCATTTTCCAAGAATTATTAATACTTAAGGGAACTATATAGGCTGAAGGTGCATATTTACATAATATTTTCAACCCACTTTGTGCAAACTCTTTAGGTTTCCCAGTTTTGCTTCTTGTTCCTTCAGGAAAAATAACCGCTGAACGTTTGTTTTTTTCTATATATTCAGACAGGCCTTTGATTACTGGTATGGCTTGTTTAGGATCTTTTCTATCGATTAGAACCGAACCACCATGACGTAAATTGAAAGAAACACTTGGAATGCCACTCCCTAACTCTATCTTACTTACAAATTTACAATGAAAACGCCTCAAAAACCAAATCATTGCAATAATATCATACATACTTTGATGATTTGCAACAAAAATCAAAGGGACTCCTTGCGGAATTGCCTCCCTATTTTTGATTGTGTATGTTGTTCCTACTAAGTTAGTACATTTTAACAACAAAAAATTCAAATAATCAACACTTTTTTTATGCGCTTGATAACCAAAACACCGCAAACAAATCCATTGTATTGGATGAAAGATAACTAATATAAGCCCGAAAAGCAAATAGTAAATTACGGATATAGGATATGAAACAATTTTTTGCATGCTAAAAAAATTAGGATGCAAAAGTAACAAATAAATTTTTAGTGCTATTTAATTCGGAAACAATAATAAATATACCCTTTAATTGTACCTTTGTAAGCTAAAATTCCAGCTTTTTTCAATAAAAAATGAACTTTACTTACCCCAAAGAAGAAAAACTTAAAAGTAAAATCAAAATTGGATTGCTTTTCTCCGAAGGCAAGTCGGTTTCCAAGTATCCGCTGCGAATGGTTTATTATGCAGGAGCCATTGGCGAAGATACCAAAACCCAAATTGGCGTTTCGGTTTCTAAAAAACATTTTAAAAAAGCGGTGGATCGGAATTATTTCAAAAGAGTCCTACGAGAAACTTACCGTCTTAACAAGCATTTATTGTTAGAGAACCTAGACCAACCTTATTCTTTTATGCTATTTTATCAATCCAAAGACCGCTTGAGTTTTGAGGAAATCAATACCAAAACCATTCAGTTATTTGAAAAATTTTTACTGCAAATAAAAAAAGAAGAGTAACCTTCCTTTTTTGTATTTTTAGCATTGTAAAATATTTTTAATATGAAACCAATACTACTAAGTATCTTCTTGTTGTTTTTAGTTTTAGTTTTTAGCTGCAAAAAATCTGAAAATAATTTAGCAATAAATGATGCTGAAATGAAATTACCTCCACCACCTCCAGAAGCAGCTGCTGAGGAAGTGAAATTTGTAAAGCCTTCATTAGATAAATCAGGTATAAACAGCCAAGAAATCCAACAAAAAATAGTCAAAACTGGCAATCTCCGTTTTGAAACTAAAGATTTAGAGGACACCTATAATCAAATTATAAAAACTACTAAAGCATTAGGTGGTGCAATACAAGATGATAATAGTGGGAAGGATACTGAAACTGTTTATAGAAATTTAATTGTTAGAATTCCGAGTCAAAATTTTGATGCTTTTATCCAAAACATCTCCAAAGGAGTTTCCTATTTTGACAACAAACAAATTTCTGCCGAAGATGTTACTGCTCAATATATTGATATTGACACCCGATTAAATGCCAAAAAGGCACTTGAAAATCGGTATCTTGAATTGCTAAAAAAAGCCAATAAGGTTTCGGAAATGTTAGAAATTGAAGCACAACTTTCATCCATTCGTGAAGAAATTGAAGCCAAACAAGGGCAACTAAACTATTTAAAGAATCAAATTTCTCTAAGCACCGTTACAATTGAATTTTATAAACCCATCGCTCAAGAAAGTGGTGCGACGGAATCCTATGGAGCCAAAATATGGAATGCCATACAATCTGGTTTCAATAGCTTTTCCGGATTTCTTATCGGACTAATTTCAATCTGGCCATTTGTAATACTATTTAGTTTTCTAAGTTATTTTATTTACAAACGATTCCTAAAAAACAATTAATAAAATGCAAAAATATTTTAAAAAGAAAATCTTAATTCCAATTTTAGCTTCCGCCTTTTTGTTTGTTGGGGTTAGCTTTCAAGACAATTTTTTTGAAATTGCAAAACAAATTGAAATTTTCACCACGCTATTCAAAGAATTAAACACCAATTACGTTGACGAAACGAATCCTGGTGATTTAATGGATAAAGCCATCAAAGCGATGTTGGTTAGTTTAGACCCTTATACTGTTTATTTTAACGAACAGGATGTAATGAAATTTAAAATCAACAATACTGGTGAATATACTGGAATTGGAGCCATGATTACTCGTAAAGAAGGAAAGTTAATTATAAAGGAAGTATATAAAAATTTCCCAGCAGATAAAGCCGGAATAAAGACGGGTGACGAAATAATTCAGATTGGCGACGTTAGACTTTCAGATTTTAATGAAGATGCTTCACAACTCTTTAAAGGGGCTAAAAACACTCCAATTGATGTCCAATTCCTTCGTCAAGGAAAAAAGAATACCGCTAAAATCATTTTGGACGAAGTTGAAATTAAGTCGGTTCCTTTTTATGCTAAAATTGACGACAAAACAGGCTATATTGTTTTAGCTCATTTTAGCAATAAAGCATCTAATGAAACCAAAGAGGCATTATTAGAATTAAAAAAACAAGGTGCTGAGAGAATTGTATTGGATTTAAGAGGAAATCCTGGGGGACTTTTAAATGAAGCCGTAAACATTTGCAATTTATTTGTACCCAAAAACGAAGTAATTGTAACCACTAAATCAAAAATAGAGAAGTATAACAACACCTACAAAACAGCTTTTGAACCCGTTGACACTGCAATTCCACTCGTAATTATTGTTAATAGTAAAAGTGCTTCGGCATCCGAAATTGTTTCTGGGGCATTGCAAGATTTAGACCGTGCTGTAATTGTGGGTAGTCGTAGTTTTGGGAAAGGCTTAGTTCAAAAACCTGTTGACTTGACCTATAGCACCCAACTTAAAGTAACCATCTCTCGTTATTACACCCCTTCTGGTAGATGCATTCAAGCTTTGGATTATGCCCATAAAGACAAAAACGGCCTAGCCATTCGAACAGAAGAAAAAAACTATACTGCTTTTAAAACCCGAAAAGGAAGAACAGTTTATGATGGCGGTGGGATTTTTCCTGATATCGAAATGGAAGAAACCAAATCGAGTCCGATTGCTGATGCGCTCCTAAAAAATGACGTCATCTTTAACTATGCAACGACTTATTACTATAAAAATCCAAATCAAAACGGTCAAATCCTAAGTTTTACAGATGCCGATTATCAAGATTTTAAAAGCTATATTAAAACTCAAAACATCAATTTTAATACAGAAACAGAATTGGCACTCAAAAATACTTTGGCTATTGCCAAAAAAGAAAAAATTGATACCGCTATTCTAAATGAATACCAACAACTCCTCACGTCACTTCAAAAAAGTGAATTGGAACAATTAGACAAAAATAAAGTTGAAATTAAGAATTTGATTTTAGATGAAATCATCAAAAGATACCAATACCAAGAAGGTTTGTACCAATACTATTTAAAGAACAATATTGAGGTAAAAAAATCAGTTACCATATTACAAAACACCATTGAATATCAGAAAATATTGAAATTGTAATGTTTAAATACTTTCAAATAATAGCGCTATTATTTTTAAATTTTCTTACTGCTCAAGAAAGTAAAATTGAGACAGTCTATTTTAATTTTAATAAATATAATCTAAAAAAATCGCAAGAAGATATCGTATATAAATTCATAAAAACCATCGATACCTCAAAAGTAGAATCCGTTCAAATATATGGTTATTGTGACGATAGAGGAGACTATGAATACAATTACAAACTATCCGAAAAACGGGTTGCAACGGTCAAATCTATTCTAACAAATAACGGTGTCAACAAAAATAAAATTGTCATCATTGAAGGGCGTGGACGTGTCCTAATTTCAAAAGACACTGATGAAAACATTAAAAAAACAAGAGCTGAAAACAGACGAGTAGATTTATTGATTGTCCCAAAAAACAGTTACGGAAATGGCATTTACAACTCTTTACAAGATAGACACGAAGTAGGTGATCGCATCTACTTTGAAAATATCCATTTTGATTTAGGCAGTAGTAGACTAACGCCTATCTCGATAAAAGAGCTGGATGATATTGTTCAAAAACTAAACACTAATAAAACACTAGAGTTTGAAATCCGCGGACATGTTTGCTGTACACCTGAAGATTTTGATGATGCAATTGATAATACTACTAATGAAAGAAAACTATCCGTTAATCGAGCTAAGACCGTTTTTTGGTATTTATTATCCAAAAATATTAATAGTCTGAGAATGAGCTATAAAGGATGTGGAAACAAATTCCCATTAGGCAAAGGAGATGAAATGGATAGACGGGTGGAGTTTTTGATTACTAAAATATAAATCACATACTAACACCTCATCTTTTTTCAATCGCAACTGATTTGATAATAGCTTCCAATTCATGCATCAAGTCCCGTTTTTCTTTTGAAGGAGAATAACAAAATCCCTCCAAAACTAAAATTCGGCCATATTCTTCGTCAACAATCGCATAATTTATAAAAGGTCCGGACATGAAGTCATCCTTCAATTCCCAGGTTCCTTTCATCTCATAGGTTGTTTTACCATCCAATTTTATTTTGAAAAAATAAGGTGCATAAGCTTCTTCTGTCATCATATCCGTATCCAATTCTTTCCCATGAATGTATAATTTCCCGATAGAATCGCGCATACTAATGATATTGGAAACCAAATTATTTTTATTAATGATTTGAGGAATTGGCACTTGGTAAATCAACAAACTACTACTTCCGCTAATTATTTCTTTTTTTAACCAAAGAAAACTAGCCTCGTGGAGTGCATATTTATAGTCTGATGGTACATCAAGACCAATTTGAAATTTATTCTCAATGATCTTTGGGTTTAAGACCGATTTTTTAATTATTCTTTGACTTTCTTCAATCTCAGTTTGACGGATAACAGCAATAATTGTTGCGCTTTGTTTCTCTAAAATGGATAAAATATCGGTTATGGTGCGCCCTGAAATATGAAAAACATTTTGAGGTGTAGCGTATTGATCAGTAATAATTTCGAATTTATTAACCTCTTCTTTCTTAACTACAATAATGTTTCTACTATCTGTCATAAAACCTTCCAATAGTTTGGTAGGATATTGATTGATATTAAAAAGTGGTTCTTCTTGCGGTAAGCCAATAACAGCTGAGGCAAATTTATTTCGAATACTATCTCCTACTTCACCATTCCACAACTGATCATCGATAACAATTGAAATACTGTTTATGGTACCCGTAGTCTTTTTGAGCATATCCTCATCCTTATTTTTACATGAAAATAAGAAAAGGGAAATAAAGAGAAATAAAAAATGGGCTTTGTTCATAATCGTAAAATTACAAAACAAAACCCATTTTTATTTGAGATTTTAAACTATTATCAACTCAAGCTTAAAAATGTCAAAAAAGAATTGCACGAATTAGAAAACGTTATAATTACACTAAATTGGACTTTGAGAAATTTATCAAAAACTCGAATTCGTGTAAATTTGTGTAATTCGTGTCTTTGTAACGGATTATCCGTTTATTTTTAGCTTCATGCCAGGTTTAATTCCTTCGGTAGTTATATCATTCCATTTTTTCAAATCGGCGATGGTAACTCCTGGATATTTTTTAGCAATACTATAAAGCGTATCCCCTTTTTGAACATAATAGTCTGTTGCTTCTTTTTTGGAAACTTTAGCAAAACTATCAGTCTTTTTAAAGGAACTCACACTGGCTAATGAGGTGTTGATTGCTGGTTCGTTTTTCGCAACAATTAAGGACTTCCCTAGAGCAACGCTATTGGTTGTCAATTTATTCCATTGTTTCAAATCGTTTAATGAAGTACCAAACTTTTTAGCGATATTTCCAAGATTATCTCCTTTTTGGACCACATATTCTATGTTTTTCAAAACAACTGCTGGGGTTGCAGGAGCAACTTCTTCAGTAACTTGATTTTTAATTTTAATTTTTGTACCTAATGCAATAGCGGTTCCTGATAAATCATTCCATGCTATTAAATCAGCAACAGTAACATTATTATTTCTTGCAATAGAGTTCAAATTATCGCCTTTTTGCACAATATAAGTAACAACTTCTTCTGTTGTTTCTTCTTCAGCATTGGCAATAGCTTCTTCTTTATTTTTAGACTCAACAACTGCTAATTTTTGATTTGTTAAAGTTGGTACAAAGGTTTTATTGGCTTTTACAATCGTATCTGGTGCAGCAATTTTTAGATTTTCACCATAAGCAATTGAACTACTTTGAAGATTATTCCATCTTTTTAAATCCTCTATACTTACATCATATTTATTAGCAATCTGACTTAAGTTATCTCCTTGTTGTACTTTGTAGAATTGCGTATTGGAAAGCGTTAATTTAGTAGCCTCTGGCTTTTTAACTTCTTTAGCTGCAATTGCTGTTTTAGAAGGCTGAATGATACCGTATTTGATATCCGACTCATGTTTAACATACGCATAAATCTTATCTTCATTGGAAGCAAAAACGGCAATCTTATCTTTAGGCAACCTTAAAAAATGTAATTTATCATTATAGGCTGGAATCACATTCAATTTATACGAAGGATTTAACAACTGCAATTGAGCCATTGGCATATCTAATAAAGACGAAATTTGTTTGAATGTCATTTCTCTTCTTACCCTAATCGTATCTGTAGCATATAGTTTTAATGCATTTACATCTGGTACAATTCCGTGTTCTTTATGGTATTCAAAGATATACATAGTTGCTAGGAAAGCTGGAACATATCCTTGAGTTTCTTGAGGCAAGTGTTTTTTAATATCCCAAAAATTTTGTTTTCCACCTGAACGTCTAATCGCTTTTGAAACGTTCCCAGGACCTGAATTATAGGATGCCAATACCAGTTCCCAGTCGCCAAAAATTCGATACATTCTTGACATATAATCTGCTGCTGCTTCCGAAGCTTTTAAAGGGTCACTTCTCTCGTCTACATATGAGTCAACATTCAAATTGTATTCTTTACCTGTTTGATACATAAACTGCCACAAACCAGTAGCTCCCACTCTTGAAACC
>JAHEBK010000230.1 GCA_024642295.1 Flavobacterium sp.
AACATCATAAATAATTAAATTCCCTCGTAATTGTAGGAGACAACCATTCATTCCTAACAAAATCTTATCAATTCATTTATGGATTATCCACTTCTCTTTTAGGTCCCTGGTAGTACCACCAGTTAAGAATTAAGCAAAGGAAATAATAAACTACAAAAACATATAATGCATACTCAGGAGTTCCTGCTGTTACTTGTTGTCCAAATACATTAGGAATAACAAACGCTCCATAAGCAGCAATTGCAGCAGTCCATCCTAATACTGGACCTGCCTTTTCTTTACTAAATATATAAGGAATACTCCTAAAAGTAGACCCATTTCCAATCCCAGTTGTTAAAAACAAAACCATAAATGCTCCAAAAAATGGCCACCAATATAATTCTGGAGTTTCACAACCTCTTGCTTGTACCACATAGTAAGCAACAGTCAAAGCAGCTATAATTTGAAAGATAGTGCTCCACATTGTAATTTTAGCACCACTATTAACTTTATCAGCAAGAATACCTCCTATAGGTCTAACCAAAGCTCCAAACATAGGTCCTAAGAATGCCCAAAGCATAATATTTGGTGCATTAGGGTTTACCCATTCTGGATCTAATGGATTTGAATACACAAATATATCTTGAGCTAATTTTGGAAATACCATCGAAAACCCAATAAAAGAACCAAAAGTCATTGTATAGATAATCGTCATTATCCAATTGTGCTTGTCTCCAAGGATCGAAAATTGCTTGTTAAGATTTTCTTTTATATCACCAGAAGTTCCATATTTCATTAGTAAAACTGTAATAATTATTACCATAGGAAGTACAATCCACATCGCAACATCTTGCATTCCAAAAGAATCCCATGGAATCCCAATTAACATGAATGCACCAACACCAGCTGCACATAAACCTAACAATATCATATACAATGTTTTTGTAACTCCTTTAGCAGTTCTAGGCATACTTGGAGTTCCTGTAGATACATTATTCATCCCAAAAAACGCAGCTAAAGAAGCAAGCACAATAAGAGGAACCCATACCCATGCTGCATTTTGCATTCCTTCAAAAGGAGCGCCTTTTGCGGTTGCAATGGCGCCAGCAGTACCTCCAAACAAAGAGAATGTTACTATAAATGGAATTGTTTTTTGCATAATTGCAACTCCCAAGTTCCCAAGTCCCGCATTCATTCCCAATGCATATCCTTGCATTTTTTTAGGAAAAAAGAAAGAGATATTACTCATTGAAGAAGAGAAATTTCCTCCCCCAAATCCAGACAATAATGCCATCGTTGCAAAGAACATATATGGTGAATTTACATCTGACAACGCTATTCCTGTTCCTATTGCTGGAATAAGTAACAATGCGGTTGTTACAAAAACTACATTTCGACCTCCTCCTAATGATATTAGAAATGAGTTAGGCAATCGTAAGGTTGCACCTGCTAATCCTGCAATTGCTGGTAAAGTATAATAAAGCTTATTTACCTCTTTCAAAGCATTTACATAATCATCAGTTCCAGCAACTAACCCATCAGTCATTCCGAAATTGAATCCAAAATCTTTCATGTATTTTATAAGTACTCCCCACATAATCCATACAGAGAATGCTAGTAATAATGCAGGAATTGAAATCCATAAATCCCTATTTGCTATTTTTTTTCCTGTAGATTCCCAAAAATCTTCGTCTTCAACGTTCCAATCTTTAATATTTACTGACATAAATTATCTTTTTTTAAATTTTAAACTAATTAGGTAGAATGTACTTCTATTCTCACCATGAAATTCCTCTTAATCTCTTAACTTTATTAGCACTCATGACACATCATGAAGTGAAATTTAATTTCAGCGATAGAGTAGTATGGGTAAACACTTTCAATGCATATTTACCACCGCTTTCATTCCATAGTTTTTTATTTTATGGTTGCCTTTTGTCTAGCCAAATTTTCATAACTCTTCGTATTATTTTATTTATAAATTATTTTAGTGATTGGTATGTTCGATATCTCTTGTAAATCCAGGTGCTTTTTTTCTTAAAATATTGATGATGGTGTTGTGCATCCATATCAAACAAATTGTAGAAATAATGAAAATAAATAGCCATGAACTTGTCCAAAGACCCGTAAAATTGAGTAAGTAACTAAAGATAATTGGACCGAAGAAACCTCCTAAACCACCTATCAAACCTACCATTCCGCCTACAACGCCTACTTCATTAGGGAAATATTCGGGTATGTGTTTGTACACTGCCGCTTTGCCTATTCCCCACGAAATTCCGATTAAAACCACCAAAATCACATAGACCCACATATTGGCCGAGAATTTAATTTGTGTTACCCCTTTGGCTAAAAGCTCTTTCTTTTTTACCGTTTGATTCTCTTGAACCACAATTTCTTGCCAAGAAGTTTTAACAGGTAATACAGAAGCGTCTGTCAAAACAGCATCTACTCTTGGTTTGATGCTATAATCATTACCATTCAATACCAAACCATTTTCATTAATTTTAGTAACCACACCTGCATTATTGGCCATAATTCCAGGGCCGGTGGTAAACAATTCCATTTTTGGAAACATCAACAAAAAGCTAATTGCCATGGTAGAACCCAATACCCAATACATTACTTGACGCGCACCATATTTATCAGACAAATAACCGCCCAAGGCTCTAATTACACCACCTGGTAAACTGAACATAGTAGCAAACATTCCGCCCATTACTAAACTAGTATGATACACATTCATAAAATTAGGCAACAACCATTGTGAATAGGCTACGAAGCATCCAAAAACCAAAAAGTAATACACTCCAAAACGCCAAACTCTAACCGATTTCAAAGGAGTCAAAAGTGTTTTTAGATTTTTTGATTCACCTTCTGGTTTTTTATTTTTAGTGAAAACAATAAAAATAAAACCTATAATTACAAGAACAATCGCATAAGATACAGGTAACATTTTCCAGCCGTTTAAGGTATCTTCTTTCGAAAAATAATTTAAAAGTGTTGGAGCTACAAAGGTTGTGATGGCAGCTCCTGCATTTCCCATTCCGAAAATTCCCAAAGCTCTACCTTGCCAGTTTTTTGGGTACCAAACCGATGTGTATGCTATACCTACTGCAAAACTGGTTCCTACCAATCCAAAAAGAAAACTAAGTACTGCAAAGCTCCAAAACGAATTGGCATAAGGCAATAAAAACAACGGAATTGCACAGGAAAACAACAAGGCGGAATAGATAATTTTACCACCAAATTTATCTGTCAAAATACCTATAGGTAGTCTAAAAATAGCCCCAGACAAAATTGGGATTCCTAATAACCAACCTACTTCTACCACTGTCCAATTAAAAATTCCACGATCAACAAGAAAAGTTACCAATACACCGTTTAGAGTCCAACAGGCAAAACAGATAGTAAAGGCTAATGTATTTAAAAATAAAATTTTGTGTGATTGTCTTAAATTGCCCATTTCTTTTTCAATTAGATTATATCTTAATTCTTTAAAATAAAAGACAATGATATCCTTTATTTCTGAATGTAAAATTAATTGTTAAAAAAGCTTTAAAACATGATAATTGTCAGATAGCATCAAATATTTCTGTTTTTACGCAATAAAAAAGGTGCGAAAAACACATAATGTATGTTTAGTTTATTTACCCCAAATTTTAAATCTTAATTGTAATATTTTTTTGTGTTTCGAATTAATTCCTTTTTAAATTTTGGATAATTTGAGGTCTTAAAAAAACAAATAAAATTTCTTTAAAAAAGCTATAATGCAAAAAGGCTGTGCTAATAAACACAACCTTTTTACCAAATTAGTAAACTAAAATAATACTTATTTAGTTGAGAAAAGTTTAGGATTGATTGATACCATCAACCAAACCCA
>JAHEBK010000231.1 GCA_024642295.1 Flavobacterium sp.
AGAAATAAAAGTCTCGTCGTTCTGGCGGAAAATTTTGGATAACTCAATGTATAAAGGCGGGCTTTGTTGTACCACATGCGAATGGAAAAAGAATTTCCCTTTGTAATACTGACGCAACGTACTCCACTCCTCATCTCGAATCACGGGCGGTAATTGCAATAAATCCCCAATATACAAAACCTGCACACCTCCAAAAGGCATGGATTTCTTGCGAACGGTTTGCATCATAAAGTCCATTGCGTCCAGTAAATCGGCACGCAACATACTGACTTCATCAATAACCAAAAGTTCCATATTACGAATCACTGCTTTCTTGACTCCGTTCATCCTGAAATGACGACGCAAAGTGTCTTTAGATTCGAATTTGACTCTATCGGTAAACTGAGAATCAACATTAAACGAAGGAATAAATCCTCCAAACGGCAGTTGAAACATCGAGTGAATGGTAACACCGCCAGCATTTAGAGCGGCAATGCCTGTGGGTGCCACAACCACCGTATTTTTATGGGTGGTTTCAATGATTTGGCGTAATAAAGTGGTTTTTCCAGTTCCCGCTTTTCCCGTAAGGAAGATGGAACGCTGGGTTTGATTGATAAATTGCAAGGTGTATTTTGCGGCTTCGGTGGTGGTTTGCATGGCGTGTAGAATGAAAAATTGAAGTAGTAAATTTACGTTTTTTTAAGTATAAAAAACATGGAAAAAATCTATAAAAATGGAATCTCGACTACGCTCGACTTGACAGAATTTTTTATTTGTAAATTACGAACTGTCACATCGAGCGTAGTCGAGATGAATATGATAAATAGAAAATCATAGCCATAAAAAAACCTCCATTCTGAATTAGAATGAAGGTCTTGGTATTTTCAAAAAAGAAAACTATTTTTTCTCTTCTTCTTTTTCTTCTTTTTTATCAGCTGACTTGTATTTGTCGTTTAATGCTTTGATGATATCTTTAGTAATGTCTAATTTATCTTCAGCGTACAAAATAGAAGCTACATCACCTGTACCGTAGATATACGTGTATCCGTTCTTTTTACCGTAGTCTTTGATGAATTTTTTAACACCTGTTACAAGAGTATCCATTTCAGCACCACTTTCTTGCTGTAATTGTTGGGCTAAGGCTTGTTGAGCGTAACCTAATTGTTGCTCTCTTTTTTGCAATTCAGCGGCTTTCTTTTGTGCCCATTCTTGACCGTTAGCTTGTGCTTGCGATTGGAAATTAGCAGCATCTTGTTTGAAACGATTAATTTCTGCTTCTAACTGTCTTCCTTTTTCTGCAGACTGTGCTTTATATTTTGCTTCAAGGTCTTTGGCCTCTGTGTATTCTTTCATTAATTCTGAAGTATCAACATAAGCTGTTTTAACTTCTTTTACTTCAACCGCTTTCTGACAAGAAAAAAGGGATACTGACATTGCGATAATGCATAGTACTTTTTTACTCATATTATTGAAATTGTTTTTTTTGTATTCCTGAATCTCTGATTTCATTTTTTGATTTTGTGTTTAATGTGATTGGAACAAAAATATAAAAAAATAAGTAGCATCCTAAAATTCTTTGGATTTTGGCTTATTTTTAAACTATTAGATTTTTTTATTGTTATAAAAATTTAGATAATTGAAAGCTATAAAAACTGACGTTATTAGATTAATTCTAAGCTAATTTTGAAAAAAAAGAGACCTAATCTTTGTTTTGAGCCAAAAACAGCGCTTAAATGGGTTTAAAATCGATTTTAGCTGTTTTTTAGCACGTAAATATGGGATGAATATTCGAAATTGCGTTTTGCCTTCAAATTGGATTGCAATCCAATAAAAAAAGCTTTTACAAAATTCATTTTTCCTGTTTTGTATTTTTCGGATAGCAAACTCACATAAAAGGAATCAAATTTCATCGGAAGAATTTTTTCCAATTCCATTCCTTCTTTTTGAAAAAGACCTTGAATTGCTTTTTTACTAAAATGCCAAAAATGAATTGGCACATCATAAGCTGCCCAAAATGTTCCGTAATGTTGTGCATCGAAAGATTTGTAATTTGGCACCGCAACGATTAAAGTTCCACTTGGTTTTAAAAGTCGTTTTAATTCTTTGATTTGAAAATCCAAATCAGGCACATGTTCTAAAACGTGCCACATGGTAATTACATCAAAAGAATGATCTTCTAAATCAGTTGTCCCATTTACAAAGTCAATTCCTTTTTTGATTGCAATTCCTTTCGCCCTATCGCTAGGTTCAATACCGATAGTTTTCCAACCATTGTCTTTCGCCACATTTAAAAAATCTCCTGTTCCTGCTCCAATATCCAAAATACGCCCTTTAGACTTTTGCATGGAGTTAATCAAATTCAATTTGTTTTTTAAAGCTATCCCTTTTACAAAATGATACGCTTTTTCAAATAGCGAACGTTTATTATCGGTATGCGAAATATAATCTTCACTCTCGTAATATTTACCCAACACATCCAAACTCGGTTGCGGATGTGTAATCAACATATCGAGCGCTTCATCATAATAAAGTTCAAAAACTTCTTTAGAAACCGAATGGTCTTTAACGGTGAGAAAATGTTTTTTGTTTGAGATATCCATTATATAGTGGTCAGTAATCAGTTATTTAGTAATCCTTTTATCAGTATTAGCAAGAGGTTTGTTTGTAAATTTTAAAATAGTTTCACGTGGAACAATATGATTTTTGATTGTGAATTAACGATTTTTCTATTGAGATTTAAATTCTATCCCGACCATTCGGGACGTTAATCAAAAATCTACAATCGTTAATCTTATCTTCCCATATAAACTAACAATACCGAAATATCACTTGGCGAAACTCCACTAATACGAGAAGCTTGTGAAATAGTTACGGGACGTATTTTGCTTAATTTTTGTTTGGCTTCAATAGACATGGATTTGATTTTATGATAATCAAAATCTTCTGGGATTTTGACATCTTCGAGTCTAGTCAATTTATCGGCGTTGTTTCTTTCTTTTTCAATATAGCCAGAATACTTTACTTGGATTTCAGCTTGCTCTAAGATTTCTTGATCAACATCATTCTCAGCGATATATTCTTTTACCTTTTCAAAACGCATCATATCATTCAAATCAATCTGAGGACGAGAAAATATTTTAAACATTTTATCTCCTTGGGTAATAGCCGCAGTACCTTTTGATTCTAAAATTGGATTCGTTTCTGAAATTGTAACGCTGGTTTCTTTGAAAAAATTAACCATTTTTTCAGATTCATTAAACTTATGCTCCATACGACGCAAACGCTTTTCAGAAGCCAAACCAATTGCATTTGACATAGGAGTCAAACGAGAATCAGCATTATCTTGACGCAATAAAGTTCTATATTCAGCACGAGAAGTAAACATTCTATAAGGTTCTTCAGTTCCCTTGGTAATTAAATCATCAATCAAAACACCAATATAAGCTTCGTCACGTTTAAGAATAAACGGGTCTTTTTCATGCACTTTTTGGTGCGCATTGATACCGGCCATCAAACCTTGAGAAGCTGCTTCTTCATATCCTGTCGTTCCATTTATCTGCCCAGCAAAAAACAAACCTTCCACTAATTTGGTTTCCAAAGTATGCTTTAATTGCGTTGGTGGGAAATAATCATATTCGATTGCATACCCTGGACGGAAAAATTTCACCTTCTCAAAACCAGCTACAGAACGCAACGCTTTAAACTGAATATCTTCTGGCAATGAAGTTGAAAATCCATTAACATACACTTCGCAAGTATTCCAACCTTCCGGTTCAACAAATAATTGATGACGTTCTTTATCTGCAAAACGATTAATCTTATCTTCAATAGAAGGACAATATCTTGGACCGATACTTTTAATACGACCATTA
>JAHEBK010000232.1 GCA_024642295.1 Flavobacterium sp.
TTTTTAGTTTTAGAACCATTTCTTTTTATGGAGTTGATAGGTGTTATAAAATTCCTCATCCGATTTTGACAAATAAATGATTCCTTCTATTATGCCTACCAATGCAGTTAATATTCCAAAGGTGGCTATGCTCACAATTAGCCATAAAACACCTTGAATAGTATATCCTAATAAAAATTTATGAATTCCAAGTGGACCTAAAACAATAGCCAAAATACCCGCTGCTAATCGTTTGTTACTTTCGCTGTATGGATGCGGGTCATTCCAATGTGTATGACTTAAATTTTCCATGTCAAGTAATTTTAAGAGTTAGATTATACCTTAAATTTACAAAATATAATGGAATTACGAGCTGTTTTTTTCTTGTAACTTAAATACAATGCGCTCTTTTACAAATATTTACACCACTAATACGCTAGATTTTGTAATTAGATTTAATCTTATCGACAATCACTTGTGCCAATCTTTTATGGCTTTCAAAAGTCCAACCCGCCACATATGGACTTAAGATAACATTCGAGGCATTTAATAAATATTGAAAAGCTTCGGGGGTTTCATTTTCTTGAAAAAGGGTCTCAAAAGACAGTTTCTCATATTCTAATACATCCAATCCTGCACCGAGGATTTTGCCTGATTGCAATGCAGTAACCAAATCAGCTGTAACGATGTTTTTCCCTCTCGATGTATTCAATATCCAGAAAGGTTTTGCATACGCTTCGATAAAAGCAGCATCCACCATTTTATTTGTTTCTGGAGTCCAAGGAAGGTGCAAACTTACCACATCTACTTTTTGTTGGAATTCGGCTAATGATACTTGTTTCGCATTTTCATCTCCTACATTTTCTTGAATATCATAACAGAGTACTTCAACATCAAAACCACGTAGTTTTTTGGCAAACCATTTTCCCATATTACCATAACCAATGATTCCTACTGTTTTTCCATCCAGTTCGTGTCCGCGATTGGATTCGCGATTCCAATGTCCCAAACGAATTTCTCTGTCGGCTTTATTTAAGTTGTTGAATAACGACAAAATCATTCCTAAAGTATGTTCGCCCACCGCATTCCTATTTCCTTCAGGAGCAGCAATAAGGGTAATGCTTTTGGATTCGGCATATTCACAATCGATACTCTCTAATCCAGCTCCAACTCTAGCAATAAATTGTAAATTAGTAGCTTTATCCAAAAAGGTTTTATCAATCCTGAAACGACTGCGAATAATGACACCATTATAGTTATGAATCTTGGCTTCAATTTCCTCCTTTGAAGATGTAAAATCTTCGTGATTCGTGAAACCTGCCGCTTGCAATTGCTCCATCATGATGGGATTATTGCTGTCTATATGGAGAATCTTTATACTATTTAACATATCATTCTGTTTAAAGATTGAGCCTGTTTTTTTAAACCATTTAAAATTTAAGAATATATAAGTGCTGGGGTAATCACAGCCTTATTATTAAACATATAGGTCATATAGAATTTTTAAGCACTAGAACTTATATGTTAAAAACCTTTGTGTTAAAACTTACTTACCTTGAATTTTTTTCAAAGCGGCTTTGATTCCGCGAATTAATGACGAACTAAAACCGTGAGATTCCATTTCGCTCAATCCAGCAATCGTACAACCTTGTGGAGTTGTTACACGATCGATTAATTGTTCTGGATGGATTTGTTCTTCCATTAGCATTTCGGCAGCACCTTTAACCGTTTGTGCTGAAATTGCTAAAGCCGTTTTCCAGTCAAACCCAATTTCGATTCCTGCTTGCATTGAAGCACGCATATAACGCAACGCAAAAGCCGTTCCACTTGCGGCTAATACTGTAGCAGCATCCATTAGTTTTTCGTCGATTACGGGAGCCGTTCCTAAACCTTCAAACAAAGTCACTACTTTTTGACCATAAGCTGCATTTCCTTCTTGGTAACTGATACAAGTTGCCGAAGCTCCAAATTGTGCCGCAATATTTGGCATGATTCGGATGGCTTGGTGGTCTTTTCCAATTTTATTCTGCAAGGCTTCGATAGACAATCCACTCACCGCAGAAGCAATCGTTTTATTTGAAATTACAGGAAGGATTTCAGCCAAAACAGTATCCACTTGATACGGCTTGATGGTCAAAATGATGACATCAGCCTCTTGAATATTGTGCTTGTTATCTGAAGAAATGGTAATTCCCAAACCTTCTAGATGTTTTATATTAGCAACTGTTCGTCTAGTAACTGTAACTTGGTTGTTTTGAGTGAATTTTGCAATTCCAACTGCGACTGAAACGCCTAGGTTTCCTCCTCCTATAATGTGTATTTTCATGGTTTATCTATTAAATATAAAACGTATTCTTTTTTAAAACACATAGAGACATCGCTTTTGAAGAGTGCTATAGGCGTTTTACTTTTTATAGTAAATCATAGCTATGTGAACCAATGTATTGGTCTATGAACTCCTTTTTACCTATGTTTCTATGTATTTAAACTTTTTTTAATTAAAAACCTAAAATCAATTTCGCAATTGAGAAATAGATTAAAATTCCGCAAATATCATTGCTTGTTGTAATGAAAGGACCTGTTGCCAAAGCGGGGTCGATTCCAAACTTATCTAATAACAGAGGAATAAATGTACCTATCAATGAAGCTATAATAATTACCGAAATCAATGCGCAACAAATAACAAATCCTATAATTAAGGGTTCGCCCAATATGAAATAACTTCCTAGAAATAAAATGGCTGCCAAGATGGAACCATTTAACAAACTCAAAGAAATTTCTTTTATCAATCGGTTGAATAATGATCCACTCAAGGTGTCATTAGCTAAACCTTGTACAATAATCGCCGAAGACTGTACCCCTACGTTTCCTGCCATCGCAGCAATCAGTGGTGTAAAGAAAAATAATTTCCCGTGTTCAGCCATGGCACCTTCAAACAAACCTAATACTTTGACGGTGATGAATCCTCCTAAAAGTGCCAAAACCAACCATGGCAAACGTGCTTTGGTCAATTCTAAAATACTATCATCTGCCTCAACGTCTTGAGAGATACCCGCAGCTAACTGGTAATCTTTGTCGGCTTCTTCACGGATTACATCGATAATATCATCAATAGTTATACGTCCTACTAATCGTCCCATAGCGTCAATTACTGGAATAGCTTCTAAGTCGTATTTTTGCATGATTCTCGCTACCTCAACATCTTCGGCATCCACACTTACCGAAGTTACATTTTTGATATAAATCTCTGAAATTTGAGCTTTGGTGGAAGTCGTCAATAAATCTTTGAGAGACAAACGACCTTTTAATCGGTTTTCGTCATCTACCACATAAATCGAATGTACTCGCGAAACGTTTTCGGCCTGAGCCCGCATTTCTTTTACACAGGTAAGTACGTTCCAGTTTTCGTTCACCTTCACTAACTCTTTCCCCATTAATCCACCTGCAGTGTCCTCATCGTAACGCAACAAGTCGATAATGTCCTTGGCGTGCTCTAAGTCTTCTAACTCGGAGATTACCTCTTCCTTCTTGGATTGAGAAAGTTCGGCGATAATGTCCGCCGCATCATCGGTATCCAACTCATCTAACTCTTCGGCAATCTCTTTTGCCGAAAGGCGGCTTAATATATTTTCACGTAAATCATCTTCTAATTCAAGAAGAATCTCTGCCGTTTTCTCCGAATCTAAAAGCTTAAAAATATAGGTTGCCTCATCAAAATCAAGTTCGTCTAATACCTCCGCTATGTCAGCATGGTGCATATCATTCAATAAAACTTCAAGTTCCCTATCATTTTTATTAACAATGTGCTGTTCTAGCTCTTGTATTAATTCTTTACTGATTTTAAATTCCATCGGCTTCTATTTTT
>JAHEBK010000233.1 GCA_024642295.1 Flavobacterium sp.
CCATTCCTAATAACAAATGCTGCTTGTATATTCTTAGTACCTGAATAGCCTAAAAAGATTTCCACTGGGAATTTATTTTTTAGAAAAGCATATTTGTTTACATTCAGTTGATTGATTTTTAAATCCAATACTTTGGTGGTATCCCCAATAACTACTGGAAATATTGAATTATCACTTCCAAAGCTATAGGCGTAATCGTTTCCTGAGGTTTGATTGCCATCTGTAATCAATACCGTTGGATATACTTGATTTCGATTGATGCTCTTTAAGCTCTTTGCAACAGCATCCAAATTGGTTTGCGCTCCTTTAAAATCAAAACTTTCCGAATACAAACAGTTGGAATCAAATTGAAAGGATTGAATAGTGTATTTTTCTTGTAATTCCTTGTTTGAAACTAAAGTATTATAGGAATCCAAACTTGCTTTGGTACCATTCAAATGAATAATCGAACTAGAATTATCTACAACAACTGCCAAAGGTGGTTTTACAATCACTAATGAACTTTTGGTAATCAAGGGATTGATTAATAATAAAAAAATACAGAAGAAAGACAAGAAACGTAAAAAAGCCAAAAACAAATTCAGTTTTGAATTGCTTTTGGCTTTGTATAGATATTGAAAATAAGACAAACCAGCTACTACTACCAAAGAAAAGATAATCAATAGAATAGTGTTGGTGGTCATGTTTTTATTCGTTTTGTGTTTGGTTTTACAGTTTATGGTTGCGGAACTATAAACAACAAACATTTCTTAAGTAAGCATTCCTCCACAAACATTCAATGTCTGTCCAGTAACATAAGCACTCATATCTGAAGCTAAGAAAAGACACGCATTAGCAACATCTTCAGTAGTTCCACCACGTTTCAACGGAATACCATCTCTCCATCCTTGAACCACATCTTCGCTTAGTTTAGCTGTCATTTCAGTTTCAATAAATCCTGGAGCAATAGCATTACAACGGATGTTACGAGAACCAAGTTCTAAAGCAACCGATTTAGTAAAACCAATAACACCAGCTTTTGAAGCAGCATAATTAGTTTGACCAGCGTTACCTTGAACTCCAACCACACTACTCATGTTGATAATAGAACCTGCACGTTTTTTCAAAAATGTTTTTTGAACAGCTTTAGTCATATTAAATACCGACTTCAAGTTTACCGCAATAACATCATCAAAATCAGCTTCTGAAATACGCATTAACAAATTGTCTTTAGTGATTCCAGCATTATTGATTAATATATCAATTGTTCCAAAATCCGCTAAAACAGTATCTACCAAAGTTTGTGCTTCATTAAAATCAGCTGCATTTGATTTATATCCTTTCGCTTTTATTCCTAAAGCGTTCAATTCGTTTTCCAATGCTAAAGCAGATTCAACTGATGAACTGTATGTGAAAGCTACATTAGCTCCGTTTTTTGCAAAAACTTCAGCAACACCTCTTCCTATTCCGCGACTTGCACCTGTTATTATGGCTACTTTTCCTTCTAGTAATTTCATATTTAAGTTTGAGTTTTTTTTACGAGTTACAAATATAGATTATTTAGTCATTTTATGAAATTTGAAGTATAAAAAAAGCCTTACCGAAGTAAAGCTTTTTTGAATATTTATTAATTTTTATTAGAAAGCAACATTCCATCTTGGTAATTTAGCATTTACATCAAGGTAATTTTGCAAAACTTGTCCTTCAATTGAAGTTGGAATTCCTTTGTTCTCTTCATTGAATGTTTCAAACCAAAGCACTTCTAATCTTTCGATATTTTCTAATTTCATTTGCGCTGGCCAAGAATATTTCCTTCCTGTTTTTGCAAATTGGTGTCCGTTTACGATTTTATCATACAAACCACCATTTTTACTTTTCAATGAACCATCATTTTGTACAGTTCCCGTAGAACCCACCATAATTAGTTCTTTTTCGGCACCATTAATAGCGTTTACTACAAAAACACCACTTCCCTCAGAAGCATTACATACTTCTTCTAAACTATCTTCTATTGTAAAAGTGAAACTATTACTATTTTTAAATTTTTCTAATTCTTTATACATTATTTATTTTTTTGCAAAGGTACTAAGATTTTGAGAAACTTAGTACCAAAGTTTTGATCGAATTCAAATACCACTAAATGAAGAAAAAGCTCCATCTGTTTTAGAACAAAATGGAGCTTTTAAAATTTATTAATCAATTACGCGAATTAACCCATAATCTCTTTTACTTTTTTACCAATTTCCGCAGGTGAATCCACAACGTGAATTCCGTTGTCTCTCATGATTTGTTTTTTTGCAGCAGCAGTATCATCAGAACCACCAACAATAGCACCAGCATGACCCATTGTTCTACCAGCAGGAGCAGTTTCTCCAGCGATAAAACCAATTACAGGCTTACGGTTTCCATCGGCTTTAATCCATTTAGCAGCATCAGCTTCTAATTGACCACCAATTTCACCAATCATGATGATACACTCAGTTTCTGGGTCATTCATCAATAATTCAACCGCTTCTTTAGTAGTTGTTCCAATGATTGGATCTCCACCAATCCCGATAGCAGTCGTAATTCCTAATCCTTGTTTCACCACTTGGTCAGCAGCTTCATACGTTAAAGTACCAGATTTAGAAACAATACCTACAGTTCCTTTTTTGAAAACAAAACCTGGCATGATACCTACTTTAGCTTCCCCTGGAGTAATTACACCTGGGCAGTTAGGACCAACTAATCTAGCATTTCTTTGTTTTACATAATTGTTAGCTTTTATCATATCAGCAACAGGAATTCCCTCAGTGATAGCGATAATTACTTTAATACCTGCATCAGCAGCTTCCATAATGGCGTCAGCAGCAAAAGCTGGCGGTACGAAAATGATAGAAGTATCTGCACCTGCTTGTTCAACAGCATCTTTTACAGTATTAAATACAGGACGCTCTAAATGTGTAGAACCACCTTTTCCTGGAGTTACACCACCAACAACGTTAGTTCCGTACTCAATCATTTGCGAAGCATGGAATGTACCTTCACTTCCTGTAAAACCTTGAACAATTATTTTGGAATCTTTATTAACTAAAACACTCATGATATATATTTTATGTAGTTTTTAAATTTTGTGTTGCAAAAATATAAAATAGAAAGCAGTAATTTGTGTTCTAAATCCGATTTTTTAACACAAAATTCATGGTTTTTGACTGATTTGAAACCCACGGAATAATTTATCATCTTTTATTTCCCAGATTACCATAAAATGACCCAATAACATTTCTTCTCTCGGGTTTTCAATCGTTTTCGCAAAATGTGAATAACGAACAGAAACCAAATCCTTTTTACTAACTACATGACTAATTCTTACTTTGGATCGAACGTAAGCTTTACTCATTACTTCAGTAAAATTAATGATGGAATCATAATTCATTTGCGTAAATCCTTCACTATTATTCCAATCAACAATGATATCAGGATGAATATATTCTTTTATAACTTCAGAATTGATTAGTGCATCTGATTTATAAAAATCAAGGACCATTTTTTTTGAAGACATACTATTGTAGTTTAGTTAAAATATCTGGTATTTTTTTAATATTAGCTAACTGTTTCAGCTTCTCTCTAGATTCTTCTATTGGAGTTCCAAAATAGGATTTTCCACCTTCAACTGATTTTGTTACTCCCGTTTGTCCCATAATAACTGCTTTTGAGCCAATGGTGATCCCGCTAGTGGTTCCTACTTGTCCCCACATCGTAACTTCATCCTCAATAATAACGCAACCAGCAATTCCTGTTTGTGATGCAATAAGACATTTTTTACCAATAACAGTATCGTGTCCAACATGAACTTGATTATCAATTTTG
>JAHEBK010000234.1 GCA_024642295.1 Flavobacterium sp.
CATTCCAGAGCTGTAATTTTGCACGGGCATATCAATAAACTCTTCTAATTCAGCAAAAGCTACAATTTCATCAAACTTGGCATTGACTTCTTCTTTGGTAAAACCAATGACCGCTGCATTATTATAAATATTCTCTCTACCCGTTAGTATTCCACTAAAACCAGCCCCTAATTCGATCAAAGCACCTACTTTTCCGTACATCGTTACGGTGCCTTCATCAGGCGAGATTAAACCATTCAATATTTTGAGCAAGGTGCTTTTCCCTGCGCCATTGTGCCCAATTAAACCTAGACATTCCCCACGCCTCACTTCAAAACTAATATCCTTAACGGCCCAAAATTCATCTTTTCGCAATTCTTTATCCTGATGTTTGCCTGTGATACTTCCAAAAACATCTTTTAAACCGTAAACCAAACTTCTTTTAAGGTCTTTGGCAAACTTTTTAGAAACGCCCTCTACTTTGATCAATACTTCTCCCATACTAGCTCATTCTTTCGGTTAATATAGGCATGGATACTCTATATACGGCTAATGCTAAAATCCCTAGGACAACGGTAGTAATCAACAATCCAATCCAAAATACTGGATTTTCAATGGCAAAACCCGTTAGGCTATTTCGCAAATCAGTAATAATATAACTTAGTGGATTCAACAACATCAATTCTCGCATCAAGCCTTTTGCAGGCATACTATACACCACAGGAGTAATATACATCAAAACTTGCAAACTTATAGGAATTAAGCGGCTTATATCATTATATAACAATCCTAAAGGAGTGATTAAAACACCAATAATGATAAAAAACACCACTGATAATAAGAGTAAGGGGATAAAAAATAAAATTTGAAGGGAAGGAACAATTTGGAAATAAACTAAGAACAAAGTAATAAGACTTAGCTTAAGGCTAAAATTTAAAAAAAACTTAATCAGTCCTAAAGTAATCAAGGCTTCTTTGTCAAAATTAATCTTGGTGACAATTCCTCTGTTACTATTAACACTTTGCATTGTCAGGTTGATACATTCCCCGATGATACTCCATAAAGTCGTCCCTATCAATACAAAGACAGGATAAGGCACATTGGTTTCAGTCAATTGAATGGTTCCTGTACGCTGCAAAAATATCCAAACCATGGAATTAAACAACAAAGGGGCAATCGCCCAAAAGAAACCTAAAAAAGATTGTCGGTATTGCGATTTGATATCGCGTTTGGCTAGTTGTTTGGCTAAATAAAAAGATGTACGATAGCCTTTTAAACTATCTTTAACAATTTTCCAAAAGCTATAACTATTGGAACTGGTATATATGCGTTTTTCTAAATTCATTCGTTTAATTGGCTTTTTAAATCAACCAAATATCATTATTTTACAAAACTATTCCGTTTGGAAAAATTATTATTTTACTTTAAAAAAAAGGACTGACTTAATCAATAATTTCAATTGATCAGTAAAATTTAATTTATAACTTAAATCATTTTTCACCTGTAAATACTGCCAAAAAGTAATTGGGTAAAAATCTTTTTTATCCAAAAAACAACGCTTTACAATAAACTTATCCAAATATAAAATTTCTTCCTTAAAGCCTTTTGGTTCAAAGATACTTTTTATGTTTGACACAAGTAATTTAGATTGCATTCTCTGATAAACTTTTATATCTGAAAAAACAATTCCTTGTCCATAATTTAGCATTTTTTCAAAAACACTCCTTTCATCAGTTAGTAATTCAAAATCAAGTAGATTAAACAATTCTAGTTTTATTAATAAATCATTATGTCTTTGTTTAGCACTCCTTTTATGAGATACTTGGTTACTATGTGTTCGATACTCTAACAAAACTTCTTGTAAATTATGTAATTTTCCTTTAATAGCTAACCGTACCCAAAGGTCATAATCCTCAGCTGGTTCTCTAGTTTCATCATAAGGAAAAGTAAATTCATCCAAAGCTTCCTTTCGTATCATTACTGACGGATGTGCAATGCAATTCCCTCGTAAGAGTCGCAATTTAATAAGCTCGTGATTCGTTGGAAGTTGAATCACTTTTCCAGAACTGATAAGTTGAAACCATGTACCACATAAAATCACATCCAAATTCGACTCTAGGAAATCAATTTGTTTTGCAAAACGCTCTGGCATACTAATATCATCACCATCCATTCGAGCGATATATTTGCCCTTAGCTATTTTAATTCCATAATTTAAACTATTTGTATAACCTGAATTCATAGACTTCACTATTAGCTGAATTCTACTGTCTGAATAACCTTTAATTATTGAAACCGTTTCATCTGTAGATGCATCATCTATAATCAACAATTCAAAATCTGAAAAGGTTTGATTTAAAATACTATCTACCGCATCTTTAATATACAGTTCACAATTATAGACAGGCATTAGCACTGTAACCATTGGATTATTTACATTTTTATCCATTCTTCTGGTAGTAAGGTTGAAGTATTCCAATTTTTGGTTCCAAACCATTTTTTGGGAGCTATGACTATTTTATCTGGGTTGCTATTTAACCAAGCGCCCCACCAACTAAAAGAACTATTGGCTATAATATGGTGAGAACAAGCGGTCATTAAATACATGTCTTTCCAACTGTCGTTGTTTTGATTATCATTTATAAAAAGCTTTGGATAGGGAAGATTCTCAAAATTAGTTTTCACCCAGTCGGTATCGTCAGAAAAAAAAACTAAAGTAAAATCATCCATGATTTTCTCAAAATAAGAAAAGGCATCTAAATAGTATTGTATACTACAATTTCCATGTGATTGCTGTGTTTGCTTGTCATTTACATAATCACCCCGTCTAATATGTACAGAAATAGTTTTTTTAGATTTTAAGTCATTAAATAAAGTTTGAGTTCCAAAATCAATTTTAGTTTTAGGAAATGAGAATAACTCTTTTATAAATTCTTCATAACCTTCAAAGTATTTATAACTTTGAAAATATCCATTTAAATAAACTGGAAGTTTAATATTCAATACTTCTTGGTTGAATTCAAAACTCTTTTCGTGATAAATTTTCGGGTAATTTAAACCTAATTTTTTTTTTACTTTATTTACAAAAGAGAGCTTAAAAAAAGATGATAATTCGGTTGGAGTAATTTCGTCATAAGAATTCCCAAAAACATTAAGCTCAAAATTTCTTGGGGTAAACCCTAATTTCTTTTCCTTTAAATTAAAAAAAGAACAATCTATTCTAACGGAAGCATTATTTTTTTGGGCCAATAGGTTAGCAAAAGCAAATTGAAACATTTGATTCCCTAGACCTCCTTCTAGATTTATAATTATTACCTTTTTATTAAAAAACATTTATAGTATTATTTATCGGACCTAGATCAAAAATTAATAAAATCATCCGCTAGAATATTTGTTTTATGCTATGATTCCACAATATCAAGCTGTAGCAGATAGGCATTTTTATTTATAAAAATATTACTCTTATTCTAAATCTGTGAAATAAAAGCATTCGAAATGAGGAATGTTTTCGAACGCCTATACTTATGACACTGTCCCGTAAAGTGTGTAAGCTCAACAATATTTTATCAAATGGTTTGAAGAACACAATTTATTTTCCTTTTCTTTTGTCCCTTTTCTTTTGTCCCTTTTCTCTTTTCTCTTTTCTCTTTTCTCTTTTCTCCTTTTCTCTTTTCTCCTTTTCTCTTTTCTCCTTTTCCCTAACTTCCTATCCCTCTATTTCCCAACCAAAGAAAGAAAAAAAGTAAAATCCTTCATTACCAATACAACAGTTCTACCATTATCCACATCCTTAACCGAATAAACAGTTAACCGATTAAACAAATAACCAATTAAACAGTTAACCAA
>JAHEBK010000235.1 GCA_024642295.1 Flavobacterium sp.
TACAAAGAACGGTTTAATGTTATCTATACTAATTCCAACCTTTAATTACAATGTTTATCCGCTCGTCTTTGAGCTTAAACACCAAGCAGATAGTTTAGGGATTAATTATGAAATCTTGGTTCAAGACGATGTTAGTGAAAACTTCGTCATTGAAAACAATAAAATAAATTTACTAAAGTATTGTCAATTCTCCATTAATCCTCAAAATTTAGGCAGGGGTAAAAACATCAACCTATTATGTTCTAAATCGAAATACGACTATGTTTTGATTATGGAAGCTGATGCTTTTCCAGAGTGCAAATGCTATCTTAAAAACTATGTTGAGTTAATAACAAAATCTACTGCAGTAATTTTTGGAGGCGTTAAATATCCCAATATCATCCCAGCTAAAGAAAAAATGCTTCGATGGAAATATGGAATGAATAGAGAAACCAAATCTTTGGGTTATAGACTTAAAAATAATTATGATTTTGTATTTACTTGGAATTTACTTCTAAGAAAAGAAATACTTTCAAAATATCCATTTCCAGAATTCATTAGTGAATATGGTTATGAAGACGCAGTTTTCATAAACAACCTTAGTTTAAATTCTATTTCAATCACTCATATTGAAAACCCATTAATTCATCATAACGATGAATTAAGTATTGATTTTATAAAAAAATCCGAAAAAGCTGTCCATACTTTATGCCATTTAATAAACACTAAAAACATAGAGCCTAAGGATATTCGATTGAGTAAACTTTATTCCATACTAAAAAAATCTTATCTAATAGGCCTTATAAAATTTATATACATAATAACAAAACCTAGAATCATAGCGAACTTAACATCAGCAAATCCTAATTTATATCTATTAGATTTTTATAAATTAGGGTGGTTTTGCTCCATAAATCAATCTGAAAATGTATAATAGTTTAAAAAAAATAATTCTCGCTGTTCTTCCTAAAAAAACACTTTTTAAATTAGAACCTTATTTAAGGAATTCTTGGGCGATAGCCTATAGAGGTTCAAATTTTAAGTGTACCATTTGTAAAACAAATTTAAGAAAATGGATTTTTTTATCAAATCAAGATAAAATTTGTCCAAACTGCGGAAGTTTATCTAGAGACAGAAGATTGTGGCAACTGATTGAAGCTAATTACTTAACAGATAATATTAATATTTTGGATTTTTCACCTTCCAGATGTTTGTATCGAAAATGGAAGAAACAAAATGCAAGCTACAAAGCAACAGATTTATCTGGAGATTTTATTTCAGATAATCAATATGACATCACCTCTATTGCTGAAAATGAAAACACATTTGATTTAATTATTTGCTACCATGTTCTAGAGCATGTCATTGAGGATATAAAAGCAATGAATGAACTTTATCGAATTCTAAAACCAACTGGAACAATTTTAGTTCAAACACCATTCAAAGAAGGTGACATTTATGAAGATTTTAGTATAACCTCAAAAGAAGAAAGATTAAAACATTTTAAACAAGAAGATCACGTTAGAATTTATTCGACTGAAGGATTAAAAAACAGACTTCTACAATCTGGTTTTGATGTTGAAATTAAACAATTTAATAAAGAAGATTCCTTTCATGGTTTTACTCAAAACGAGATTATTTTTATTCTAAAAAAAACTAACGTTTAAGAATTCAATACCTCTTGAAACAAACTTTGCCATTCATTCATTATGACATCAATTTGGTATTTTTTTACACTTTCCTGTGCTGTTGAACCTATTTGCATTCTCAAATCTTCATCTTCAATTAGTAATTCAAGCTTTTGAACAAATAAATCTACATTTCCATCTTCAATCAAAAAACCATTTATGCCCTCTTCTATAATTGTTCGTGGTCCAGAAGGGCAATCATAAGCTATACATGGAACACCAGAAGCCATAGCTTCAATGAGTACCATCCCAAAAGCTTCGGTTCTTGAAGTCATTAAAAAAACAGAAGCTTGATTATAACTATTTTGAATATCTGCAGTTGGAGGAAGAAAATTGACATTATTTGAAACCTTCAAAGTACGCGCCATTTTTTGGTAATTACAATTAGCTTCCCATTGACCATAAACATCTAAAACCCAGTCTGAATGTTTTTTGATAATACGACTCCAAACTAACAACAATCGGTCTAAGCCTTTCACATAAGGATTCATACAAACTGCCATTGCCCGTTTATTTAATAAAGTAGCAGCATTAGGAGTAAAACTTAATGGATTAGCAATGACTTTACTATTGTTTAATCCCCATTCTCTACTACCTTCAATAGTTTCAAATACAGCATACTTAAATTTATTCATCGTTTTTTTTCTCCAAAAAATGATAAGCTTAGTGCGTATCTTTCTGTACAAACTTTTATAAGCCTCTTTTTTAAAAAAGATAGAGAAATGAGTTTCAAATAGTAAGGGAATTTCCGTTTTTAAAAACCACGGAATAAATAACCATAATGCAGCATCACAAATAATAATTACATCTGGATTTTCTTGGGAAATTGTTTTTTGAATTAAACGAATATATTCTTTACAATAAAAGAAGCTGTTTTTAAATCGTTTAATGTTATACCATTTTATTCTAGGGTCAAAATCATAAAAACGAATAGAACGACAATCATTTACAGATAGAATACAAACTTCATAATCCAATTTTGTTACCAAATAGTTTGTTTTCAATGAAACAACTCGGGCTATACCTCCAGAGTCTGTTATATCTGGCGCTATGTATAAAATCTTCATTTCTTTGACTCCAAAAATTCATTAAAATCTCTTATGTAATCTTCTTCTTCGTAAACCGCTGAAGCTAAAACCAAACAAACTGCTCCGGATGAAAAATTCTCTAATTCACGCCAAGTATTATGCTTAATTAAAAGCCCTTTGTCTGGCTTATTTAAAGTAACTGTCTTTATTGATTTTCCATTTTTAAGAACCACATCAAAACTTCCTGAAATAGCAATCAATACTTGTTGGAGGGTTTTATGTGAATGACCTCCTCGTATTGACGAACTAGGAATATCATATAAATAATAAACCCTTTTGATTTCAAATGGTATGATATCATTTTCGATAACAGCTATGTTACCTAGACTATTTTCTATTTTTGGTATTTCAATAATTTTTATTTTCATATTTATGTATTAATCTTAGGTTCAACATACTGAATTTCCATTAAATCTAACCATTGTTTCCCAATAGTATCCAATGAAAAATGCTGAATACTTTCAAATGTATTTTGCTTACAATAATTATACAACTCATTATCTTCAACAAATAAATTCATTGCTGCTGTTAGTTTTTCTATATTTTGATTTTCAACAAGAAGTCCGTTTTTTTTGTTTATAATCATTTCACTTGGTCCAGAAAGACAATCAAAAGCAACAACTGGTGTTTCACAAGCCAAAGCTTCTAAAATTACATTAGGCATCCCTTCATTTAAACTACTTAAAACCAAGTATTTTGATTTTCTAATATACTTAAAAGGATTCACTTGATACCCAAGAAAATGTACTTTATCCTCAATCTTCTTCTCTTTGGCAAAGTCCATTAATCCTAACTTTCTAACACCATCCCCTAATATAACCAAATGTATATTATTTTTTGACAGTATCGAATTAGAATAAGCTTCAATCAATTTATCAAATTGTTTCACGGGAGTTTCCATCTGACCTACGGCAATGATATAATCAAAATCGAATACAACTTCCTCATGGCTTTTGGTTATAATATCTTCAAAAACAAATGGATTATATATTGTTACAACATTTTTTAAATGGTGTTTTTTCTGAATTAATTCCTTTGACAAATTAGTTACTGCAACTATC
>JAHEBK010000236.1:0-2782 GCA_024642295.1 Flavobacterium sp.
TTCTAAGGATTTTGTAACACCATTAACGTTATCAACTCTTTCTAAAAATCCTGTTTATTCTAGTTTTTATAACGATGATGAACAAGAAGCAGCGTGGAATAATCATGTTGAATTAGGTCTTTGGGCTGATTTAATGATTGTAGCTCCTGCTACCGCCAATACCTTGTCAAAAATGACTAATGGGAATTGCGACAACCTTTTAATAGCTACTTATTTATCGGCCAAATGTCCTGTATATGTCGCTCCAGCAATGGATTTAGACATGTACAAGCATCCTTCAACTATAGCAAGTTTTACCGCTTTACAACAATTTGGAAACACCATCATTCCAGCTGAATCTGGTGAATTAGCCAGTGGACTTTCGGGCGAAGGACGTATGGCAGAACCTGAAAATATTGTCGCTTTTATCGAAGCTGATTTAGAAAGTAAACTACCTTTAAAAGGCAAGAAAATATTAATTACTGCAGGGCCTACTTATGAAGCAATTGATCCTGTTCGTTTTATTGGGAATCATTCTTCAGGAAAAATGGGATTTGATATTGCTAATAGTGCGGCCAATTTAGGAGCTTCTGTTATTTTGGTTTCTGGACCTTCTCATTTTAAATCCAATCACACTTTAATTCAGCAAATCAATGTAGTTTCGGCTCAGGAAATGTATGATATTTGTCACCAATATTATGAGGATGTAGATGTCGCTATTGCAGCCGCAGCCGTTGCAGATTACAGACCCAAACATGTTGCCAATCAGAAAATTAAAAAGGCAGCAGATAGTTTTGTGATTGAACTCGAAAAGACAAAAGATGTCTTGTTGTCGCTGGGTGAAAAGAAGAAAAATCAATATTTAATAGGTTTTGCATTAGAAACTGAGAATGAAATTGAAAATGCAAAGTTGAAAATCCAGAAAAAAAACTTAGATTTGATAGTTCTCAATTCTTTACAAGATGAAGGAGCAGGATTTAAAAAAGCAACCAATAAAGTAACCTTTATTGATAAGGATTTCAATATTGAACCGATGGAGTTAAAATCCAAGGAAGCCGTTGCTGATGATATTTTAAATAAAATAAAAGCCTATTTTCATGAATAAATGGATTCTTTTTTTCGCATTATCTTTCTTTTTTAACGCAGAGGCTCAACAGTTGAATTGCACTATCACTGTCAATTCTGAACAAGTAGCGAATACGAATCAATCCGTTTATAAAACGTTGCAAACGTCTTTGACTGAATTTGTAAACAAAACAGATTGGACTGGTAAAACATTAAAGCAAAACGAAAGAATTAACTGTTCGATGTATATTACGATTTCTTCAAACAATTCAGATCAGTTTGTGGCAACAATACAAGTTCAGTCTTCACGCCCTATTTACAATTCGTCTTACTCATCTCCTGTTTTGAATTTTAACGACAAAGATTTTAATTTTAAATACACTGAGTTTGAAAGATTAATCTATAACGCGAATAGTTTTGAATCTAATTTAGTTTCAGTAATTTCTTTTTATACTTATGTAATATTGGGATTAGATGCAGATTCTTTTGTGCCAAAATCTGGTGATGAATATTTTGAAGTAGCACAAAATATTGTCAATGTTGCACAGCAAGGAAATGCTAAAGGCTGGAATCAAACGGATGGTTTACAAAATAGATATTTCTTGGTAAATGATTTATTATCTCCTACTTATTCTGTAATTAGAAACACTATTGCAGAATATCACACAGGTTTGGATTTGATGACTAAAGATTTAAAGGGAGCTAAAGAAAAGATTAAAAATTCAATAATCGATTTGAATACTTTATATTCTGCTAAGCCAAACGCTTTCTTGACTCGTGTGTTTTTTGATGCTAAATCTGATGAAATTGTTTCTATTTTTTCTGGTGGCCCTAGTATTACCATTACCGATTTATTAGAAAGTTTGAATAAAACTTCTCCATTGAATAATAGCAAATGGGAAAACATTAAATACTAAAATTCCTTTTTCTAGTATTAATTTAGTGACCAAAACAGATTAGATGATTACCACACTTTCGATAAAAAACTACGCATTAATTGAAAAATTATCTATTGATTTCTCCAAAGGATTTTCGATAATCACAGGAGAAACAGGAGCGGGAAAATCAATTATTTTAGGTGCATTAGGTTTGGTTTTAGGGAAAAGAGCCGATTTGTCTTCGTTGAAAAACAAAGAAGAAAAATGTATTATCGAAGCCCATTTTGAAATATCCAAATACAATTTAAAACCGTTTTTCGAAGCCAATGATTTGGACTACGAAGACGATACTATTATACGTCGCGAAATTTTACCTTCTGGGAAGTCGCGGGCTTTTATCAATGATAGTCCCGTGAATTTACAGGAATTGCAAGAGTTAAGTTTGTACCTGATAGATATTCATTCGCAACAACAAACTCAGGAATTGTCAGATGAAAATGTGCAATTCAAGATTATTGATGCTATTGCACAAAATGATGCTATTCTTCAAAACTACCAACTGCTTTTAAAGAAATACAAAGCCGATAAATCAAAGTTGAATGCTTTGATTAAAAAACAAGCCGAGTCCTATAAAGAGCAAGAATACAATCAATTTTTATTGACGGAACTGGTCGAAGCTAAATTAAAATCAGGGGAACAAGAAACCTTGGAAGCTGATTATGAAAAGCTAAACAATGTCGAAGTCATCAAAGAATCGATTGACAAATCATTGGCAATTACCAGTGCGGAATCCATAGGTGTTTTGGCTAATTTGAACGAGATAAAAACAGCTTTACAAAAAATCGCTTCGTTTTCTCCAG
>JAHEBK010000236.1:2792-3785 GCA_024642295.1 Flavobacterium sp.
GCGGAGCCTTTGTTAAGCGATCCTGAGCAATTAGAATTGATTAATCAAAAATTGCAGCTCATTTATAATTTACAAAAGAAACACCAGGCAGGAACTGTCGAGGAACTTTTGGAAATTCAATCGAAATTAGAAAATTCCGTATTAGAATTAGGGAATTTAGAAAGTGATATCGAAGCCTTAAACAGTTCGATTGCTGAAAAAACGAAGGAACTAGATGCTTTAGCACAAACTGTTTTTGACAACCGTCATCAAGCCATTCCAGTTTTGTCGGATAAATTAATTTCGATTTTAGCGACTTTAGGGATGCCAAATGTGCGTTTTGATATTAAAGTAACGCCAACGACTACTTATTTTGAAAACGGAAAAGACGAATTACAATTTTTATTTGCGGCTAATAAAGGAACCGATTTTGGGTTACTGAAAAAAGTAGCTTCAGGAGGGGAGATGTCCCGAATCATGTTGGCTGTCAAAGCGATTTTAGCACAGTACTCTAAATTGCCAACTTTGATTTTTGACGAAATCGACACTGGAGTTTCGGGAGAAATTGCGATTAGAATGGGCGAAATTATGAAAGAAATGAGTCAGCAAATGCAAATTTTTGCCATTACACACCTGCCACAAATTGCGGCCAAAGGAAATGCGCATTTCAAAGTATTCAAGTCCACCGTAGGCGAAGACACTCAGTCTGAATTGGTTTTACTAAACGAAGAAGATAGAATTGTCGAGATTGCCCAAATGTTATCAGGAACCGTTGTTTCTGATTCGGCTTTAAATCACGCCAAAGCCTTGCTTAACTAATGAAATGCTTTATATTTGTCAACTGAAAAATATTAAATGATACAAATTGTTTAGTCAAAAATTTGATTCATAATTGATTAAACAATTAACCAAATAAACGAAAAAACATCAAAATTATGATTATAGAACCTAGAATGAGAGGATTTATTTGTTTGACATCTCACCCAAAAGGATGCGAGCAAAACGTAAAAAATC
>JAHEBK010000237.1 GCA_024642295.1 Flavobacterium sp.
ACTATCCAAATAGGTGGTGGTCAAGCTTTAGGGATATAATGGTTTTTTAAAATAGAATATCCATAGACAGATGATTTCACAAAATCTGAAGTTCTTGTGAATGTTGGCTCAAATAATTTTCGCATAAGGATGAAATACTTGTGAGGTACTATATTTATTGGGATATTTAAAATCTGATCTAGTTTTTTGCTATAATGGAATTATGTTGGTACTATTAGAGAATTAGCTTTTAGCTAAAAAAAAATATGATTTAGTTTTAAAAAACAGTTACTTTTGAACCTTCTTTCGAAAACGATTGAAGGTTTTTATACATTTTAGCGTTGCTAATACTTTGTTAATCAACTTGGAAATAATTAAGATGAAAAAAGTGATCACTTTTGGTGAAATTTTACTCCGTTTGTCTACAGATAGACATTTGCGTTTTTCACAAGCAGAATCTTTTAAAGCAACCTATGGAGGAGGCGAATTTAATGTGGCAGTATCATTAGTAAATTATGGTATGGATGCCGAATTTGTTACTAAAATCCCTAATAACGAAATAGGGATTAGTGCTTTAAAAGAAATGCGTAAATTGGATGTAGATTGTCAAAACGTATTATTAGGTGGAGACAGATTGGGGATTTATTTCTTAGAAACTGGAACAAGTACGCGTGCTAGTAATGTTATTTATGATAGAGCGAACAGTTCCATGTCTAACTTGCAAAAAGGAGAGTTTAATTGGAAAGAAATTTTAAAAGATGCCACTTGGTTTCACTGGAGTGGAATTACACCTGCACTTTCTGAAACGGCTGCTCAAGCTTGTCTCGAAGCTATAAAAGTGGCACATGAATTAGGTTTGACTATTTCTACGGATTTAAACTATCGTGCTAAACTTTGGCAATATGGAAAAGAACCTAAGGATGTTATGCCTGAAATGTTAAAGTATAGCCATGTAATCTTAGGAGATATAGATACTGCTTATTTTATGATGGGCCTTGACAAAGCTGATCCTAATTATGCGGATAGTGCTTCATTGCCTGCTTTGTATAATAAAATATTTGAGTTGTGTCCTGAGATGAAATATGTAGCAACAACATTACGTTATTCAGTGAGTGCTTCACACCAACGAATTGGTGGAGTGATGTATGATGGTAAAACCATATATAATGCAGAAGTTCAAGAAGTAACTCCAGTGGTTGATAGAGTGGGAAGTGGTGATGCCTTTATGGGCGGATTGATTTATGGATTAAATGAAGAGCCATTAGACAAACAAAGAGCATTGAATTTTGCTGTAGCTGCTTGTTGTTTAAAACATACCATATCAGGAGATTATAATTTAGTAACAAAACCAGAAATTGAAAAATTGCTTTCAGGTGATTTTTCAGGAAAAGTATCAAGATAAAAATAGCAAGAAATGGCACAATTTACACGAATAGAAGTAGCACAAGTAATGAAACAAACGGGGCTTGTACCTTTGTTTTACCATAAAGATGTTGAAGTTAGTAAACAAGTAATGAAAGCTTGTTATGATGGCGGGGCTCGTTTGTTAGAATTCACTAGTAGAGGGGATTTTGCACACGAAATTTTTACAGCCTTAATTAAATATGCGATTGCTGAATTGCCAGGAATGGTATTAGGAGTAGGTTCGGTTACTGATGCGGCTGCGGCTTCATTGTACATGCAATTAGGAGCAAACTTTATTGTTACCCCTGTTTTAAGAGAAGATATTGCGATAGTTTGTAATCGTCGTAAGGTAATGTGGTCACCTGGTTGTGGCTCATTAACTGAAATTGCTAAAGCAGAAGAAATGGGGTGTGAAGTAGTAAAATTATTCCCTGGGGAATTATATGGACCTGCTTTCATCAACGGAATCAAAGGACCTCAACCTTGGACTACTATTATGCCAACAGGTGGAGTTTCGCCAACCAAGGAAAGCTTAACAGAATGGATCACTGCAGGTGCAGTTTGTGTAGGTATGGGATCAAAATTGATTAAAGCCGAAGCAGATGGTAAATTTGATTTAGCTAAAATCGAATCATTAACTAGAGAATGTATTGAGATTATCAAGGATTTAAAAAAATAACAGCTTTATATAATTAGTTTTAACTAATTAACTTTCTATCCCAACAAGCAATGTAATTTGTTTGTTGGGATTTTTTTTGCCCATAATGTTGTTGTTTTTCTTTTCAGTTATGGTTTTGATTTTGTTAAATTGAGCAGAGTCGAGATTGTTTACTGTCACAGTATGTCAGTTTCAACTTCGCTCAAACTGACAAACATTAACCAACATATACCATTATTATCTTTTGGAATTCAGTTTTATACTAATGGGATAAATGCAAAAAATGCTATAATGTATAGTATGGAAGTTTTGAATGAGAAATTGAACAATTCAGTTAGTTACTCGTTATTCCAACGATTTTGTACCCTTCAAAATGAAACATATTTTCTAAAAATATTCAATGAATATATGGACTAAAATAGCATTCGTAAAAAATTAAGAATTTTATAGGGTAATTACTATAAAACATGTAACAAATTAATGCAGAATAGTTTAAAGTATTTTTTTTGAGTTTTTTTTCAATTATTATTTTTTAAACTAATTATTATTTATATATTTGGTATTCCAAATTGGTTTTCCAATTTGGAATACCATTAAAAACACATAACTAACTTTAAAATTTACATTATGAAAACAAAATTACTTTTACTGGCCGTTTTGGTTTTGGCTTCAACTCAATCATTTGCACAAACTGTTGTAGCAAGAAAGACACTTCCTCTTTATGAAGGATTTGATTATGTTGAAGATACTAAGTTATTAACTGAAGGCGCTATAGGAGGTCAAGGAGGATGGCAAAATTTTAATGCTGATGCAGTTGCAATTGCTGGAAGTAATCCAGTAATAGTTTCTTCTCCTGTATGGAACATGGGGGGATTAAAAAATCCTACTGGAGCTGCTTTAAGATATTGGTCAAGTGGTGACGATCCAGTATTAAATTTTACTGATCAAGGAACTGAATTTGCTATATATTCTTCTTTTATATTTAGAATAAATTCCTCAGTATCTCCAGAAGTTGATTATTGGACTGATACAGTAGGTGAGTATATTTATTCATTTGGTAAAACATCAACCACGAATACAGTAAATTATTGCTCAAATGTGTATCTAAAAAAAGAAACTGCTGGGGGTAATACTTTTAAAATCGGTATTGCTGAAACCAATACTACTGATACTAGGTTGAATTGGACTACTGGTACTTATACATATGATACAGATATTAGAATCGTTATTAAGTATCAGATAGATAGTGCAAATCCAACAGGATTGAGTACTATATGGATTAATCCTGTTACTAATAGTGCGACAGAGCCAGCAGTCGGTGATTCACCAACAGCTACTACGGCAAGAACAGCTAATGATATTACAACTGCGGCAAGAACAAGTTTAGATAAAATACGTATTATGAAGTCAGCTCAAGCTAAAACGCCTTATGTTATTTTAGATGAAATTAGAGTAGCTAATACTTGGGATAAAGTAGCTGGTCCTGATGCAACTTTAAGTATTGCCAAAAACGATATTGAAGGTTTAAAAATATATCCTAACCCAGTAACTGATGGAAAATTATTTATCAGTAGTGATAGTAGTGATTCAAAATTAGTAACGATATACAATATTTTGGGTGTTCAAGTATTACAAAAAACGGTAACTTCAGGATTAGTAGATGTTTCTAGCCTTAACAAAGGAGTATATGTATTGAAAATTACTGAAGCAGGAAAAACTAGTACTAGAAA
>JAHEBK010000238.1 GCA_024642295.1 Flavobacterium sp.
TAGGCACACTGCATTAGGAGATGCATTAATAACGGCTTATTTGTTTTTAAAATTAACATATAAGTATAAGAAAAACAATGTGTTGAATTTGGAGAATTTAATTAAGACCAATTATGAGCTCTGAAAAGGAGTTGTTTAATGGTTCTTTTTTTTAGTTTTATTACGCTTGAATAACTTCCAGATTTCAATCCAAAGTACTGATATTCCACTAACAATCATGCAAGTTCCAATTTGGTTCCAATGCAAAGGAAGTACTTTGAAAAAATCAGCTATAAAAGGAATGTATATAATCATTGCTAACAGCATAATAGTCAAGCTGTTTACAAAAACCATCATGTTGTTTTTGTTTTTCAAAGAAGTAAAAACCGAATAATAAAAAGAACGGTTTACCAATGATAAAATGATATTGGCTATAACCAAAGTGGTAAAAACCATGGTGCGCGTCAGGTTTTCATTGCCTCCATTTTGAATCGTAAATTGATAAATGAACAACACTCCTAAAGTAATGGCAAGACCTTGAATGATACTAATGCCCATTTCTTTTAAGGATAAAAAAGTATTTCCTAGTTGACGTGGTGATTTTATCATACTATTTTTTTCAGCGGGTTCATTTTCGTAAACTATCGAACACATTGGACCCATAATCATTTCGAGAAAGATAACATGGACGGGAGTAAAAATATTGGGATAGATCCATCCAAAAAATAAAGGCAAGGAAACCGTCAAAATTATAGGAATATGAATCGAAACAATATATTGAACTGCTTTTTTGATGTTTGTATAAATGCGACGACCAGCTGCAACGGCAGTAATCATTTTAGATAAATCATCGTCAACGAGAATAATGTCAGCGGCATTTTTGGCAATTTCGGTTCCTTTTTTACCCATTGCAATTCCTATATGAGCCGACTTTAAAGCTGGGCCATCATTCACGCCATCTCCAACCATAGCCACTAATTGCTGGTCTTTTTTCAAGGCATTGATAACTGCTAATTTTGCATCGGGAAACATACGCGTAAACAAGCTCGTTTTGTGGATGGCATCTAGCATTTCTTTTTCATTCAATTGCATGATGTCGTTTCCATCTATAAACTGATGGGCATCATGAAGTCCGGCACTTTTTGCAATGCTTCGGGTGGTTATATTATTGTCTCCAGTAATGATTTTGACCTGAATTCCTGCTTCGTAAAACTGTTGCATCACTTTTTGAATATTAACCTTTGGAGGGTCATAAAACACAACAAAACCAATGAATTGAAATACAATATCTTCTTGGTTTTCAGGATAATTGACGGAATCATAATCGGAACTTGCGACTCCTAAAATACGATAGCCTTTGGAAGCCAATTCTGAAATTAATATTTGTATAGGTTTTTGTTCTTCAAGACTAAGATGGGAAACTTTAAGAATGGTTTCTACACCACCTTTGGCAGCTATTATTCGGTTGCCTTCCTTGTTCTCAAAAACGTGTGTCATCATTGGAGGTTTTCCGTCAAGTGGATATTCATGCACTAGGGTGAAATCTCTACGGTTATCAGAATCTGTAGTTTTTTCATAGACATGATGCAAGGTTTTTTCCATGGGATCAAAAGGAACAGGCTCACTGGCCCACATAGACATTTCAATTACATCTTTTGCAGCAGTAGTATGCCATTGGTCTTTATCATACAGTTGTCCACTTGAATAGGCATACACCGATTGCAAGTTCATTTTATTCTCGGTAATAGTTCCCGTTTTATCCGTGCAAATGATAGTGGCGCTTCCAAGGGTTTCAACGGTTCTGATTCTTTTGATAATAATCCCTTCTTTCATCAATCGCCATGAACCTAAGGCCATAAAAGTGGTAAAAGCCACTGGAATTTCCTCAGGCAAAATAGACATCGCCAGCGTCAATCCTTTTAGTAAACTGTTTAGGATATCTTGTGTTTTATAAAAATAAACGCCCCAAACGAGTAAAAATACAGCAATTCCTATCACTGCCATCCCTTTTACAAAGGTCTCAATTTGCAATTGCAACGGACTCGGTTCTTCCTTGGCATCCATAAGGGCAGTGCCTAGTGCACCAATTTTTGTTTGGGAACCTACTGCCGTAACTCTATAAACCGCCAAGCCCGAAGCCACCCATGTACCACTAAAAACCGTATTTTGTTCTGTTTTATCTGATTTGAAAACCGTAAAAGCTTCTCCAGTAAGTGTGGATTCATTGACCGAAAAATCATGACTATGAACAATCATACCATCGGCATTGATAGTATTACCTTCTTCAGCAATTACGAGATCGTTGATAACAATTTCTTTGGTTGGAATTTTCTGAGCCAGTCCGTTGCGGTATACAGTACTCAAAGGTTCATTTAGTTTTTCTAAGGCTTCAATGGCTTTGCGACTGCGATTATCTTGATAAAAAGAAATACTTGAAACCGCAATAATAGCTGCTAGCATAAAGTATGCTTCACTGTTTTCTCCAAGTATAAAATAAATAATCGTTACAGCAATTAAAAGCAACAACATTGGTTCTTGCAGAATTTCTAGCACTGTCTTCCACCATTTGTATTGCGATTTATGCACTTGTTCATTCGTGCCAAAATCCTTTCTGGAATGTAGTACCTCGCTTTCTGTTAAACCGATGATATGTTCAGGAATATTTATTTCTCTAGCCATTTTTTTAAATTGAAAGGGGTACTCAAATATAAGGATTTTAGCACTGAATTTAAAGCAATTAGGCTTCTCTATCTCGAATTGATATTCAGACTAGATATAAATAATAGTGGAATAATTTTATTAGGAAAGAATATTTGACTTTTCAAGGTTATTTCAGTTCTTGCATAATGACTATTTGTTTTTCTAAGGATGAGCAGTTACATTTGTTAGTATTTATAGTCCTTCCTGAACAATAAGTTTCAAAGAGTTGATATAATCGGTGTCAAATTCGATTACTCTAATTTTGTCAAGTCTAAAAACAATTTCACCTTCAAAATCGCCTTCAGGTCCTAAAAAGTCCATAATTAATTCGTCGTCATTGAGTTCAATGAGTTTACCAAGATATACTGCTTTATCTGATTTTTTAGCAATTTGAAAAATTTCATATTTATGGTCCAAAAACCTGATGATTGTTGCCAAATCAGTAATCGGAATGATTTCTTCTGCACTTGTTTTTAGTCCTTTGAGTTTAATCACCCTTTCAGTGAATTCATGGTCTTTATCTTGTGTGATGGATTTTACATTTTTGTTTTTCAAAATGGTGTAGCCATCAATGATGAAATCAACGGGATTGTTTTTGAGTAAAATCCAATCTTCAGTCCAATCAATTAGGAACCCTGTAAAAATGTCTTTTTTGTCTTCAAATTCAATTGAAATCAGTTGCCGTAAATATTTTTCCATCATGTTGTTTTAGGTTTCGTGAGCAGTTGTAAATTCTACTTCATGTCAATTTTAAAGTCTCAATTTAAGAATAGTATTGTTGATAACAAAGTTTTTTTACAAAGTCATCCTAGGTTTGCATTAAAGGTAAAGTTCTTTGAGTATATTGTAAATTTATTTTCAAACTTAATGTGCCAACTATTTCCTAATGTTATTTCCTAGGCTAGCAAAGTTTTTTATTTATTATTTGCTCACTGTTGCGGGTAATCTCGACTACGCTCGATTTGACAAAAAAGGCATCATGCTATCTAAAAACGTTCTGTCAAGTCGAGCGAAGTCGAGACTCTTTTTGAGTTTAAGTGTTTGTGTATGCAAGTATTTCGCAAACTTGTTATTCTTGATTAAGGGCTAT
>JAHEBK010000239.1 GCA_024642295.1 Flavobacterium sp.
TGGTCAAAATGCAAACTATTTCTCTGAAGGGATTGATATGCCTTGGACACAATTGCAAAAACGAATTATCAGAACGGACTATAACGATGTTTCATTCTATAACAACAAAGGGATCATTGTTGGAAACGGTGGTACTTACAGCTACACACATAACAAAGGTAAAACCTACACCCCAGGAGCAGCAACTTTAGGCACACAAGATTTAAAAGCATGTGAGGTTTTTAATGAATCATTAATGCTAGTAGGTGACAGACAAAGCAATATTTATGTTTCTAATGATGCAGGACTTAGTTGGAATAAAAGGTATTCTAATGGATTGAACTGGATATCAAGAAAATTTAGAGCTTCTACAGATTTATCTACTATAGTACTTTTTAGAAATGGACAAAATCTTATTTCAACAGATCAAGGTTTGAACTGGAGTATTCTAGGAAGCCTAGGAGGTTCCTTTGATGGTACCGTAACTCCTTCGGGAAAAGTACTAATTACTTCGGGAGCAAACATTTTAGAAATGGACAAAACAAATGGAAGCACCACTACAATTAAAACATTTACAGAGCCCAACATACAAGGGGTTATTTTAGAAATGATTGACGAAAACAATGGTTATGTGGTGGCTATAAACAATACAGACAAAACAACGCTTATTTTTAAAACTACGGATGGCTGGTCAACCTATTCAAATGTTGGAACAATCAATTCGCTAATAACTGTTGGCCCTAACCCCAATGTGCCCAATTTTACAGTAGCATTGAATTTAGCCTTACATATTGGTGATTCAAACAATCTTTACATCAATCGTTTTAATACTTCCGATACAAGCGTAAGCAACAATACGATTTACAAAAGTGCTGATGGTGGCGCTACTTGGACAACAGAAACAATTGTACCAATTCAACAAGGTGGGTCTGCTGACAAAATGCAGGGAATGCACTATTTTGGAAAAGACACCTTTATTTCGGTTTGGAGAGACGGAAGGGTAGTTCAAAATACAATGGATAACAAACCTCTAAATGTTGTAGAAAACACATTGAGCAATTTATCATTGATAGTATTTCCTAATCCTACTACAAATGAACTTTATATCCAATCAAAAGAAAACATAGAAAAAATAAATTTACTTGACATTCAAGGAAAAATGATGCTTTCAGAACAGGTAAAAAATAATTTTCATCAATTAAGTATAGGGAATCTACCTGCTGGAATTTACTTTTTGAAAATAAAAACAGCCAACACAGAAGAAACAAAAAAGATTGTAAAACAGGATTAAGATTGGTTCCGTATTACAATAAATACTATTTGACAAACGAATTATTAACACTTGAAAACAAATTATCTAATTATAATTAACAGGTTATTTATAACCATAAACAAAAATCAACAATGAGAAAATTAAACAAATCAATTTTACTGTTAGTAGGGATTCTAACGGTAAACCTAACAACTGCACAAAAAGCAGAAACACCACAGCAGACCTATGATTTAGGGGCTAAAATTAACGAAATGACATTAACCGTTGGTGGTATATTAGTTGCGGCAACCAACGATGGATTAGTGGGTATAGACCCAAAACAAAGCACACCTGTTTTTACATTTAACGACTTCGGTAAATTAAGTCCCGAAGAAACAGATTTTATACCCGCATCACCTTATATAGTGGTATCTCAAGGAGCTAATTCAAAATTTGCCGGAATCGCAAAAACAAAAAGAGCGGTTTTGAATTACATCACTGGAAAGGTTATATTTAATTCTGAAACTGAAAATTGGAATCAAATTTATACTTGTAATGTGGTGTTGCCTCAAAATAAACTAATCGTTAGTGGTATTCAAAAAGAAGGTGATAAGGCTGAAAAAATGACTGCTAGAGTAGCAGTCTATGATTTAGGCACTCAAAAACTCGATTATAAGTTCTTTTTAGACAAACCGGGAAGAGTTGGTATAGCAAAAGATCTTAGTGTAACGGGTACTCCGTTACTATTAAAAAACATGTTAATTATACCTACAGCTCAAGGTTTAATTGCTAAATCCCATAAGGGAATCGATTTGTGGGAATGTAAAATAAAAGATATAAACTGGATGGTTGCCGACGAAACTGAAAAAGAAATTTACGGTTTTGAAACTACCTCAAACGGTAAAAACACCCGCATACACAAAATAGGACATAACGGAGCTGAACTATGGAAAGATGATCGAAAAGTTCAAGGAATCGTAACTAATTTTCAAATTTTACCTCAAGGTTTAGCAGTGGTGAGCGATAAAAGTTCAGGAGGAAGCACTAGTGTGTTTGCAACTAAAGATGAATCAGAAATTGCTTTTTTAAGTGCCTCCTCTGGGGAAGATTTATGGGATAAAGCACCAAAAACAAAAGGGTATGTCCAACATTTTTATGTACAAGAGGATGGTATTTTATTTGGAATTCAACAAGGTGGTATCAACAAAATTTCATTTGATGGAAAAACCCTGTTTAAAAAGCCTTTAAAAACAGGAGAGAATATTATGGTTATGGCAGAATCACCACAAGGTTTAATTTATATTACTAGTGAAGACGCTAATATTGTGAACTTAAAAACGGGTGACCAAGTATGGAAAAAACCTTTAAAATACAAGAATTCAGCAGCCGTAGCGTCTACTTTTGATAAAGCAAAAAACAGATACCTCATTGCAGCCGATGGAGAAATCTTTGCCATAGATGCAAAATCTGGTGATGCAAGTGAGTTGGCAAAAGTAAAATTTGAGGAGAAAGAGGTTGCCAACAAAATGGAAATGAGAAATGGTAATATATTCTTAAGTTCTTCTCAAAATGTTGCCATGTTAGATCCACAAGGAAAAGATAAATTTCATGAGTATTTTAAATCGCCTGGACAAAGTGGTTTTATAAAAGTACTTTCAGGAATAGCAGCGGTAGCCGCAACAGGATTAGCTGCCGCATCTGCTGCCAGAGCAGGCGCAAACAGAACGAGTTCTTATGGTAGCTCTAATGATTTAAGCAATTATAACGAGTATGGAAGAGACGCTAAACGCGCTGCCGATATGTTTGCCTCTATAGGTAGTGTTGCCTTTGATGTGATGTCAAAACGTTTTAAAGCTACAGCAGCCACAGAAAATGCACAGTTTATTTTAACAAAGTTAGATAGCGGGGTGGGCTTAGTTAAAGTGAATAAAGATACTGGTAAAGCAGATAAAGAAATCCTGCTAAAAGACAAAAAACCAGAATATCAGGTAGATGAAATTGCAGGTGTTTTATATTACAAAGCAAACGACAAAACTATTTATGCTTATAACTTGTAAAAAATAAATCTTGTTGTTGAGATTTGTTTGATTAGGCGTAATATTTATAGTATTGCGCTTAATCTTTTTTGCAACATTTTAACGCTCAAATAAATTTTAATTCCATAAAAAAAGCGCCCAAAAGGCGCTTTTACTATATAAAAAAACATGTATAATTAATTGTAAACACTTTCTTTATTAAAATATACTGTCAATAGATAATATACAACTGCTCTGTACTTATTTGCATTTGAACGACCATATTTTTCAATAACAGCATCAATTCCTGCATCTAAATCTGGACCATCATTAAGTCCTAATTTCTTAATTAAAAAATTATTTTTAACCGTATCCAATTCTGATTGTTGACTTCCTGCAACGGTAGATGAGTCTTTATTATAGATAGATGGACCACAACCAATAGTTACTTTGGTTAACAAATCCATATTAGGAGTCACTCCACATTTATCTTTTAAA
>JAHEBK010000240.1 GCA_024642295.1 Flavobacterium sp.
GATTTTCAAATATACTTTCAAATAAATTATGCTATTACTTTCTTATATCATTTTAATACTATACGTTGTATCGATTGTATTGATTTTCTTTTATGGACTAGCACAATTTAACCTGCTACTTAATTATCTGAAAAGTAAAAAACAAATTGATAATGCTGCACAATTTAATTTTGTTAAGGGGGATCGTTTCCCCATAGTCACGGTACAATTACCTTTGTATAACGAAAAATATGTAGTGGAACGTTTGTTGCGTTCTATAGCAGAATTAGACTATCCCAAAGACAAACTCGAAATCCAGGTACTCGATGACAGTACCGATGATAGTGTTACTAATACCCAACAATTAATTAAAGAATTTGCACAGAATGGTTTAGACATCAAACACATTACTAGATCTAATAGATTGGGTTTTAAAGCAGGTGCTTTGAAAGAAGGCCTTGAAGTTGCCAAAGGAGAATTTATTGCCATTTTTGATGCCGATTTTGTACCTCAAAAAAACTGGTTGTTGTTGACTATTCCTTACTTTAAAGATTCCAAAATTGGCGTGGTACAAACTCGTTGGGGACATTTGAACCGAAATTATTCAATACTCACCAAAATTCAAGCCTTCGCCCTAGATGCCCATTTTACTTTAGAACAAGTCGGACGCAATTCCCAATCCCATTTTATTAATTTTAATGGAACAGCTGGTGTTTGGAGAAAAGCCTGTATTCTTGATGCAGGAAATTGGGAAAGCGATACCTTGACTGAAGATTTAGATTTGAGTTACCGTGCCCAACTTAAAAATTGGAAATTCAAATACCTTGAAAATATCGCTACTCCTGCGGAATTGCCCGCTATCATTAGTGCAGCTCGTTCACAGCAATTTCGTTGGAACAAAGGCGGAGCCGAAAATTTCAGTAAAAATGCCAAACGTGTTTTAAACTCGGAAACAATTGGTTTTAAAACCAAAGTTCATGGAGTGTTGCATTTATTAAATAGTTCAATGTTTTTGGCACTTTTTGTTATGGCTATCATGAGTATTCCAGTACTTTTTATCAAACAAAAATTCCCTCAATTTGAATATCTGTTTCACTTTTTATTCTTTTTTATCATCACCTCAGTTTTATTTTTCATCAGTTATTGGGTAACATATAAGAGCATTCACGGTGGTGGTCTTCAAAATTTCATTCAATACATCAGTTTGTTTTTTACCTTTTACACCATCGCCATGGGGTTTTCTTTTCACAATACTGTAGCGGTTTTGGAAGGATTATGGGGAAAAAAAAGTGAATTTGTACGCACCCCTAAACTCAACATTGAAGGACTAAAAGACAAATGGAAACAAAACAGTTATTTGACTAAAAAAGTATCCAACAACATCTTTTTTGAAGGCTTTTTGATGCTGTATTTTGCTTTTGGAATTTATAGTGCCATTCATCTTAACGACTACAGCTTATCCTTTTTACACCTAATGCTTTGCATTGGCTATGGCTATGTTTTTATTCAATCTATCGTTTCACCTAAATGATTTTAACAGTTTCAAATAGTACCAAATCGTATGTGTACCTTACCCTGAGCCTAGTCATTTATGGGTATTTAGGATACTTTTTGGAACGAAAAGAATTTACTGTTTTAACTCTCAGTTTTGTATTGCTTTTTTTATGTTCGTATCAAATCATTCAACTACAAAAAAACAATGTTCGCTTTCTAATTGCAATTGCGATAGTTTTTCGACTGCTTTTACTTTTTGGTTTACCCAATTTATCACAAGATTATTTTCGGTTTATTTGGGATGGTCGTTTACTATTGGAAGGTTTAAATCCCTATTTGCATTTGCCTGACAACCTAATTTCTCAATCGGGTTTTCATATTACAAACGCTACCGAACTGTATCAAGGTATGGGCAGTTTGAGTGCCAGTCATTTTTCAAATTATCCTCCACTAAATCAGTTTCTATTTGTCATAGCCACTTTTTTCAGTAATGACACTATATTGGGAGCAGTTATCGGGATCCGTGTACTGATTATTTTAGCTGATTTGGGAACACTGTATTTTGGTGCCAAATTATTGCAACAACTCGGCATGGAGAAACACCGCATTTTTTGGTATATCCTCAATCCTTTGGTGATAATCGAATTGACCGCTAATCTTCATTTTGAAGGCGTAATGCTGTTCTTTTTGACTTGGAGTCTCTATCTTTTGCATCAAAATAAATGGAAATTAGCGGCTATTGTTTTGGCTTTGTCTATATCGACAAAACTCCTGCCTTTATTACTCTTACCACTGTTTTTACAAAAATTGGGTTGGAAGAAAAGCATCCTTTTTTACAGTATCATCATAGGTCTCAATATAGCATTTTTCCTTCCTTTTCTTTCGACAGAATTAATTCAGAATTACAGCCAAACAATTGGACTTTGGTTCACCCATTTTGAATTTAATGCTAGTATTTATTACCTCATACGAGAAATTGGTTTTTGGTACAAAGGCTACAACATCATACACACTGTAGGGAAAATTATACCAGTTTTAATCATTTATTTTATCATCAGCCTAAGCGTAGTTGGAAATAATAAAAAAACTTCCCAATTGTTACAAAATTTTCTGTTGGTTCTAACTATTTATTTTTTAACAGCAACCACGGTACATCCTTGGTACATAATTAATTTGGTCTTAATTGGTGTTTTCACTCGTTATAATTATCCTTTTATATGGAGTTTAACGGTGATTTTTAGTTATAGTGCCTACGCCAATGATGCTTTCAAAGAAAACTTTGGATTAATTACATTCGAATACATTATTGTTATTTTATTTCTAATTTTTGAATTTCGTGATAAATTTCACCTTAAAAAATCTGTATATTTGGACTAACATCATATAGAAGTTCAATATACTATGAGCATAGCAGTAGAAAACACAAAATTAGTTGTAGAAAGTTGGGTCCATCAATTTAGTGATGAACTGTATTCTTGGGCATTTTACAAAACATCTTCTAAAGAAACTGCTGAGGATTTGGTTCAAGAAACTTTTCTGGCAGCCTACCACAAAATAGAGAGCTTTCAAGGTAAAAGCCAACCTAAAACTTGGTTGTTTGCTATTTTAAACAATAAAGTAGTTGATTATTATCGAAAAAGTGCTCGCACAACAAAAAACAATTTTCATTTGACTGAAGAAAGTGGTTTTGAACTTTCAGACGGTTTATTCAATACTACTGAAAATTGGATTAACAAAGAGGTTAATCCAATTTGGGAATCAGATGGAGAATTATTAGACAATCCTGATTTCAATTTAGTATTGCAATATTGTATTGAAGATTTACCTCAAAAATGGAAACTCGCCATTAACTCCAAATATTTATCGGATCAAAAAGCGGAGGATATTTGTAAGGAACTGGAAATCACAACGTCAAACTATTGGCAGATTATCCATCGAGCTAAATTACTTTTAAAAAAATGCTTAGAATCGAAATGGGATTAAAGGAGGTTACTAAATGAATAAATTAATGCAAATGCTAGTAAAATCTTGTAAAATAACCACCGAGTTAATTGACAAACAACAATTAACCCCTTTGTCAACAAAGGAAAAACTTCAATTACAAACACACAAAGCCATGTGTAAAACTTGTAATGCTTATGAAAGCCAGTCCAAAATAATTGACAACTTAATTAAAAAGTGGTTTGGAAATAATAATACTAAATCTACAAATCAGTTAAGTGAAATTAAAAAAAATGAAATTATAGATACAATTAATAAAATAC
>JAHEBK010000241.1 GCA_024642295.1 Flavobacterium sp.
CCTAAATTAAACTTCAAGCTCACTTTTGTTCCTGGATTAATTTGTTCAATTAAAAAATTAGCATTGATTTCATTTGCTCTTTTTTTCATAGAGTTCAGCCCGTTTCCATCTTCGACTATTTTAAAATCAAAACCAATTCCATTATCAATAATTGATATTTCCATAGTTGATTGAATTACTTCAAAATTAACAATAATTTCTGTAGCTTGGGCATGTTTAATTCCATTGTTAACGGCTTCTTGAATAATACGATAGACATCAATCCCTTGTAAAGAGTTTAACGGGATGTTTTCTGAATTTTCAGGATAATTGAATTTAAAAGTAATACCTAACAAAGAGGTTTTTGCGGCTTCTATAAAGTTTGTTGTTCTGGTTTTTAAATCTTCAAAAGTGATGACTTCTTTGTTCATTGCCCATATTGTATCTCGTAAATCGGTAATGGTAGAACGAGTAAAACTACTTATTACATCTAATTTCCCATATAATTTATTTTTGTTAAACTCAAAAAATTTCAAATTATCCAATGATGAAATGATAAAAGTAAGTTGAGAACCAATGTTATCATGCAGATCCTTAGAAATCGCCAGTCGTTGTTGTTGAAGATTGTTTTGATTTTCAATTTTGATTAACGCCTGTTTTAATTCGTTTTCTTTGATAATTTGTTTGTTTTTTAGTCGTTGTTGTTGGTACACTAAAAAACCTATCAACCCTAACAAAATAGCCATACTCGAAGCAAAATAAAACAATTTGTTTTTCTCTTTAATTCGGCGCTCACGTTCAGCGAGTTGATTTTTGGACTTAATTAACAAAGCATCTTTTTGAGCTGTTTGGTATTTTGTTTCCAATTCAAAAACAGCCTTGGCTTTTTCTTTTTCGAATAAGGTATCTTTAATCGCATTGTATTGTTGCGAAAACCAATAGGCTTTATCAAATTTATTCAGGCCAGCATAAGCTTTAGACAAGTTTTGCAATTGGGCTACTTTTAGTTTTTCAGCATTTGTCTTTTCAATATACACTAAGACTTCATTGGATTTTTGAATACTTTCAGTATATCTTTTTTGCTTCAACAAACTTTTGGCGTAAGCATTCAAAACATTCGCCACTTCATAAGCGTTACCCGTTTTTTTATGACCAAGGATGGCCTCTTTAAATTTAGTTTCCGCTTGAGAATAATTCCCTAAACTATCCAGCGCCATAGCCATGTTCGAAACTGGGTACGGAAGGTAGTTTTTGAACCCTAAAGCTTGATATCCTTCAAATGCTTTGGTAGAATAGTGTATCGATTTTTCATATTGCTTTAAATTCAACAATACCGAACCCATATTACCATAAGTTGCCGTTTTCCCAAAATCATCGTTGATACTAGTATATATAACATTGGCTTTTTTGTAGTAAGTCAAAGCTTTGGCATACGACTTTTGTTCCTTATAAACGATTCCAATATTAGCCAAAACCATAGCTTGCTTACTTTGATTGCCTTGACGTTCATATATTGACAAGGCCTTAAAATAATACGTTAAGGCAGTCTTTAAATCACCTAAAAACTCACAGCATATTCCTAAATTATTATAGCTGTCCCCAATTTCTATTGAACTGTTTATTTTTTGGCGAAGTTGCAACGCTTGTTTGTGAAAGACAATAGCACTATCCAATAAGGTTTTGTGTTGGTAAGCGTTGGCTAGCGTATTATATACTTTTGACAAAAGCGTATCATTGGGTATTTGTCGAGAAATTGCCAATGCTTTTTTAGCATAAACAAGCGCTTCATTGTTGTTTTGGTCGCTGGAATCATTCGCTTTTTGTATCCAATAATTCGCTTGTTTTTTGAGCTGTAGCAAAGGCATTTTTTCTTGAGCCAAAATTCCATGACACCAAAAACCTAGCAGCAGCAATAGGTACTTCCAATTGTTTCTCAACTCTAAACTACAGCTATTGCTATTCATACCAAGCAGATTAATTAAGACTATTATTTGGATTTTCTACGGTTATAAATTTGCTTAAAAATATAAAAAACAACCACTACAATAAGAACAATAGGTGCCATTATTCCTAAAAAAACAATTATAAACGGCAAAGTTGACCAAATATCAAATAATACTTCATAAGGACTTTGGGGTTGGATTTTCTCAAAAGTGGAGGGTAATTTTTGATTGGAAAAAACATCAATTGCCTCAAATAAAATAGTTTCTTTTTCCAATACCTTTTCGAAATCAAAATTTTCAATTTGATGACCGTAAGTAACAACCAAATTATCTTTGGGCAAAGGTGAAAAAGCTGTCAACCCTCCCAAGAGTATCGGGGCATTAGAAGCTTTTTTAAACTGAAAATGTTCAGATAAGCCACGAATAGCTTTGTAACTTAAATCATCTCGCAATTGTATGGTAAAAGTAGCTTTTTCTATAGGTTGTTTCCATACTTTTCCTGATTCAAGGAGATAAGTAAACACATTCAAATAATCTCTAGAATACCCTCTTGAAACCTGTCCGTTATTGGTGTTTACAATGAAATAAACCGTAATTACATTTTCTTGTTGGGGCAAAAAATCCATCTGCCATGTTAACCAATTTTGGTTTGCAAACGTCACTACTTCATTCGTATCATCAAATTGATGTGTAAGGATAGGCAGCTCATTACCATTGGACTTCACTTTGAATTTATAAATCGAATCCAAACTCACTTCATTGCTTTCTACTGCACCACCATGATAAATTCCTTTGATGGGATATCCCATTTTAAAACTCAACTTTTCTGAAGAGGTATTGACCATTTGGTAAACTCCTTTGACCACAGCATAGCCTTTGTACAACTGAATATAAATACGCTCTTCCCGCATTTGTATTTTTTTGTAAGCCAATGAATCTTCGGGAAACAACATGGTAAATGCCATTCCACCACTATTATACACTCCGGGTTGGGAAACATTGGAACATAAGAAAATTATAAGTCCTAAAAAAACTAATGATTGTGTAATTTTTTTCATTTGAGAATAATATCAAAATTTATTTTACATATATTACCCATTTCATTTTCTTCCACAAAAGAAGAATCACTAAGCTCGAAAACTTAATGATTCTTAATTTTATATCCTTCATATATTTTATCTGAAATTTGTCGCAAAGGCATCTACATGGTATTGCAAAAATTTATTCCCTACTTGTTGTACACCTGCTTTATATTTAGCTACATCAACCGGTATGATATTTGTTTGTGATACTTTTTTGTTAGAAGCACTATACAGTTTCCCATAATACGTATCTGTCCCTATAAAATCAACATTTCCTTTGGCATAGCTCTGTATTTTTTTCTCTTCAATAACACCTCCTATTACAAAATCACTTTTCAAACCACCTGTATAAACCGTTTCAGCTCCACCACCAATATTGTATTTACCGCATACAAAATTAACTTGGCTCGAACCTGTTACATACTCGACCTGTTTTCTGAATAGCAAACTTTTATCATCACTTTTAGCTGAAACGACTTCATTAGCAACTAAACTCAAGGCTGTTTTTATTTTAATGTTAGCTGCACCTCCTTGAAAAGCATAACTGTCTTTCATAAAAAACACATATAAATTTACACTCGTTACAACAGCATCATCTAACTCTTTCGAAATTTTTTGTGGTAAGTTCATCCCCCCTTGAAATTTATCACTTAAAAAACTACCTACAGCTGATTTCTCTTCATAAAAAAAAGAATATCCACTTGGA
>JAHEBK010000242.1 GCA_024642295.1 Flavobacterium sp.
AGTAACCGTAATGGGACGACCTATTACTGATCGCTCTAATGTAAAGTTCGGAATGGTGATTGATTTCTCTGATTTGAAAAAAATCGTGAAAGAAGAAATCGTTGATCAATTCGATCATGCCACTGTTTTTAATCAAACAACGCCTCATATCGAGTTGGCCAAAGAATTAGAAAGTCGTGGACATCATGTAATCTTGGTCGATTATCAACCAACCAGTGAGAACATGGTGATTGATTTTTCTAAAAGAATCATTTCTCGTTTGCCTCAAGGAATTGAGCTGTTTTCATTAAAACTACAAGAAACAGATTCTTCGTTTGCAGAATGGTTTGCTAGTGATAATTTGTAAAGTTATATGTTAAAAAGGCTGTAATAAAAATGCTCAAACTGACATCTTATAACTGATAACGTTTAACTTATAGAATGAAAAAAATATATTTTGCATCCGACCAGCATTTTGGAGCTCCAACTCCCGAATTAAGTTTGCCACGTGAAAAGAAATTTGTCGCTTGGCTAGACGAAGTAAAGCAAGATGCCGAAGCCATTTTTTTATTGGGTGATTTATTCGATTTTTGGTTCGAATACAAAACCGTTGTTCCCAAAGGTTTTGTGCGTGTCCTTGGCAAACTAGCCGAAATTAGCGACAGCGGTATTCCGATTTATTTCTTCGTAGGAAACCACGATTTATGGATGGAGGATTATTTTCAAAAAGAATTAAACATCCCTGTTTATCACGATAATCAAGAATTCACTTTTGGAGGTAAAACTTTCTTAATTGGTCATGGAGATGGAAAAGGCCCTGGCGATTTGGGTTACAAACGCATGAAAAAGGTGTTTACAAATCCTTTTTCTAAATGGTTGTTTCGCTGGTTACACCCTGATATTGGGGTACGTTTAGCACAATATTTATCAGTAAAAAATAAATTGATTTCTGGCGATTCCGATGTTAAATTCTTGGGAGAAGAAAACGAATGGCTGATTTTATATGCCAAACACAAACTAGAAACCAAGCACTACAATTATCTTATTTTCGGACACCGTCATTTGCCTATGATTCATCCTGTGGGGAATAACTCAGATTATGTAAATCTAGGAGATTGGATTTCCTATTTTACTTATGGTGTTTTTGATGGAGAAACTTTTGAGTTGAAAGAATACCGTTAATTTTCTTCAATATCCTTATTCAAATCTAATTTTCTAAAAGTTGGAGAAAAGGCTCCTGTCAATATAACCACTAATAGCGTCATACTTCCGCCAAACACAACTGCTGTTACTGTTCCCATTAATCGAGCGGTTAAACCACTTTCAAAAGCACCCAATTCATTAGAAGAACCCACAAACATGGAGTTTACTGCCGATACACGACCACGCATATGGTCTGGAGTTTTTAAGAATAAAATCGTTTGACGAATCACTACTGATATTCCGTCAAAAACACCACTTAAAAATAAGGCCAAAAGCGATACCCAAAAAATGGAAGACAGTCCAAATACAATAATTGAAAGTCCAAAACCAAAGATAGCCGCAAGCAACTTAATCCCTGCATTAGTATTCAAAGGAATATAAGCCGTAATTAGCATGGTTATTAGAGCGCCCACAGCAGGTGCAGCTCTCAAAAATCCAAAACCTTCAGGGCCCACTTTTAAAATATCTTGAGCAAAAACAGGTAATAAAGCTACTGCTCCTCCAAAAAGAACCGCCACCATATCAAGTGTAATCGCTCCTAAAACAGTTTTGTTATGAAAAACAAATTTAATTCCTTCCGACAAACTCTGCATCACAGGTTCGCCAATCTTTGTATTTAAAATGGGTTTTGATTCTATTTGGGACAACCCTAATAAAGCAATAATCGAACAGATGAAAACAGAACACATCGACCAATGCACCCCAATTAAAGTAATTGAAAAACCTGCAGCAGCAGGACCTACAACCGAACCAATTTGCCAAACGGAACTGCTCCAAGTAGCGGCATTGGGATATACTTTTTTAGGTACAATTAAGGATAATAAAGAGAAAATAGTTGGTCCCAAAAAGGCACGAACTAATCCTCCTAAGAAGACCATAAAATAAATTCCGTATAAAATGGTTTGAGTTTCAAAATCAGCAATAACTGTTGGCCAAGTCAGTAAAAAAAGACCCAAACTTACTGCCGAAAAAGCTAAAATACATTTGAGTAACATGCCTTTTTTCTCTTTTTGATCCACAATATGCCCTGCAAATAAAGCTAATCCAACTGCCGGAATCACTTCCATTAAGCCAATTAACCCAAGGGAAAGAGGGTCTTTAGTAATGCTATACACCTGCCATTCGATTACAATAAATTGCATCGACCAAGCAAATACCATCGCAAATCGAACTAATAAAAAGGTATTAAATTCTTTGTATCGTAAGGCTTCGTAGGGATCATTTTTTATTTTGTCAAAACTCATGCTCTAATGTCTTTTAATCGTAATTGTGTGGTAATTTTTCCGTTCCATTCATTTTCGTCTATGCAATAAACAGCTTCAAAAAGTTTTTGGCCTGTAACCAAGGACATTTTGTTCCCTAAACCAAATCCAATCGCCGCAACGCCTTCAGTCCCGAAACTTCGGGATTGCTTGACAAACAATCTAAGGTGTTCATTTAATTGTCCCATCGTTTTTCCATAGCCCGTATCCTTGACATTTTTACTCAAAAAAACAGGCGTCATATTTTGTGGCCCAAAAGGCTCAAATTGTTTCAAAATCCGAATCAGTTTAGGGGTAATTTGGTCAAAGTCAATCTCAGCATCGATTTCAATTTCTGGAATGCGTTGTTCTGGGAGTATGGTTTCTTGTACTTGTTTCTCAAAAGCCATTTTAAACTTATCGTAGTTCTCGGCTTGTAAAGTCATTCCAGCTGCATACATATGGCCTCCAAATTGCTCCAAATGTTCTGAGCAAGCTTCGAGTGCATTATACACATCAAATCCCTTAACTGAGCGTGCCGAAGCCGCATATTTATCACCACTTTTGGTAAAAACCAATGTTGGACGGTAATAATTTTCAATCAATCTTGAAGCCACAATCCCGATGACACCTTTGTGCCAATCTTCTTGGAAAACGACAGTTGAAAAGCGTTCTTCTTCGTTTTTTTCGATGATTTGGCTTAATGCTTCTTTGGTGATTTGTTGGTCTAATCCTTTACGGTCTGAATTGTATTGCTCAATTTCCGAAGCAAATTGTTGGGCTTGCTCAAAGTCAAATTCGGTTAACAATTCCACCGCATGATTGCCGTGTTTGATGCGACCTGCCGCATTAATTCGGGGTGCCACTATAAAAACGACATCTGTAATATCGAGTGTTTGTTTTTTTACTTGGTGTACCAAAGCTTTGATTCCAGGACGTGGACTTTCGTTGATTACTTGTAAACCAAAATGCGCTAAGACTCTGTTTTCACCTGTCATTGGAACTATATCAGCCGCAATGGCCGTTGCTACCAAATCCAAATACGGAATTAAATCCTCAATCGTTTCGTCTCTATTTTGACCTAAAGCTTGGATTAATTTAAAACCAACGCCACAACCGCATAATTCGTCATAAGGATAACTGCAATCGGTTCTTTTTGGGTCTAAAATAGCTACCGCTTCTGGCAACGTATCGCCTGGGCGGTGGTGATCGCAAATAATAAAATCGATGTTTTTTTCTTTGGCGTAAGCCACATGTTCTATTGATTTGATACCACAGTCTACA
>JAHEBK010000243.1 GCA_024642295.1 Flavobacterium sp.
TAGTATTATGATGTGATGCATCATTTCTTACTTCAGGATTAATTATTTCTGATTTTTTTGTATCAGAAAACAAATCATTTTGAGGTAATACTTCTTCAACTGTTGAAGGTGAATGGGGTTTAGGAATGGCTTTCAAATTATCTTCAGAAGCAAGAGAGTTTTTATTGGATTTAGGGAACTGACCTTTACCGTTGAGCATCCAATACAAATCAACCTCTGGAAATTCTTCTAATATTTTGAGTATAAAATCTAAGCTAGGTTTATTTCTGCCAGATAGAAGGTGAGACAAACTCGAGCGTTGGACACCTATTTTATCGGCAAAAGCGGAAGCATTTAGACCATAATAATCCAGAATAATTTCTAATCTTTTTATAAAATCGTCTATGTTTACCATTGTAAATTAAGCTTAAGGATTAACTATTTACAAATGTAATCAAAAATCACTTAAAGCACAAGATTACAACTGTAAATTGAAATAATTACAATCATTTTTATAAAGTAACGTTTTAATTAAAATAAGTTAAGATACTGAATAATAGAAATTAAGATATAAATATAAATCATTGTGACATTTGTTAATTAAGAAATTAAAAAAGAGAGTTAGTAAGCTTATCTAGATGTTTACAATTATAATATCTGAGTTATTTTCGTTGTTTACAATTGTAAAAATAAAGATGTTTACTTTTGTAAATTAAAATAGTATGTTATGAATTTAGAACAATTGTTCATTAAAAATAAAGAGCAATCAATCTCAGGTAGGTATTTGACTTTGGATCAGCTTGAGCCACTTTTGAGAAAATTAAACACCAATAATGAGTTGTCAATTATAGGGGAATCAGTTCTTGGTGAACCTGTTTATAAGTATCAAATTGGAAATGGTAAAACAAAAATATTTTTGTGGTCACAAATGCATGGTAATGAAAGTACGACTACAAAAGGATTGTTTGATTTCTTTAATCTCTTAAAAAGTGGGTCCGAATTAGCAGCTCAATTGTTAAGTAATTTTACTTTTTGCGCCCTTCCAATGTTGAATCCTGATGGAGCAAGGTTGTATACACGTGTTAATGCTAATGAAGTTGATTTAAACAGAGATTCGCAGGATTTAACACAACCAGAAAGCAAGTTGTTGCGAAAAACATTTGAAGATTTCAAGCCTGACTATTGTTTTAATCTACACGATCAACGTACTATTTTTGGAGTTGATGATACTGGAAAACCAGCAACAATGTCATTTCTAGCACCATCATATAATGTAGAGCGGGAAGTTAATGAGTCAAGATTAAAAGCTATTGAGTTAATTGCTGGAATCAATACGGTTTTACAGCAATATATTCCTGGTCAAGTTGGGCGTTTTGATGATTCCTTTAATATTAATTGTATTGGGGACACTTTTCAACACCTTGGAGTGCCGACATTATTATTTGAAGCAGGTCATTTTCAAAATGATTACCAACGAGAAGAGACTCGAAAATTTGTTTTTATGTCTTTACTTACAAGTTATAAATTGCTTAACGAAAACGATGTAGTTGTTAATGGAATTGAGAAATATTTGAATATTCCTCAAAATAAACCCGTTTTTTATGATTTTATATACAAAAACATTAAAATAAATTATGATGGTATTGAAAAAATAACGAATTTTGCTGCTCAATACAAAGAGGAGTTGATTCGAAATAAAATCATTTTTAACGCCTACATTGTTGAGATTGGGGATTTAACGGGTCGTTTTGGTCATTGTGTCTATGATGGGAATGGAGCTAAATATTTTGACGAAAGTCATAATATTCCGAAATTAGATCAAAAAGCAAGTTTTAGATTAGATAATAATACAGAATTCGTTAACGGATTGATAAAAATTTAAAAAAAACTATCGTTTTATCGTTTTTATGTATATTTTTATACTTTGTAAGTGAGTAAATAAAATTAATTAAAGAATTATGAGTAAATTCCGTTTAGATGAAGTAGATCATCAGATTTTGGATATGTTAATTGATAATACAAGGGTTCCTTTTACAGATATTGCTAAAAAATTACTAATTTCTGCAGGAACAGTCCATGTACGTGTTAAAAAAATGGAAGATGCTGGGATTATCATGGGGTCGTCTTTAGTTTTAGACTATGATAAATTAGGGTATTCCTTTATCGCTTATGTTGGAGTTTTTCTTAACAATACCTCTCAAACAAAGTTTGTATTGGAACGTATTAATGAAATCCCTTTTGTTACTGTTGCTTCTGTTACTACAGGTAAATTTAATATTTTCTGTAAAATTAGAGCCAAAGACACTAAACATGCTAAAGATGTAATCTTTATGATTGATGACATTGACGGTGTTTATAGAACTGAAACTATGATTTCTCTTGAAGAAAGTATCAACGACAAGAAGCGATTGATGCATACCATCTTTAAGAATATGTAATTAAACTTAATAGTTTATATTTTAAATATATAACCTTAAGTTAATTCTTGGGGTTATTTTTTTATAAAAAACAATCTAAAATAACGATAAATATATATGTACACACTTCCAAAAATTGAACGTTTTAATCAAAATGTCCTTTCTAAATATAATATTTACAATAGTGTTTTTATAACCTTGCCTTTTGACTCAATTGATAATACAGGTGTAATGTTACCATTGTTTACAGATGTTTGTGAAACTGGATTTAAAAAACAAGAAACTCCAAAAGATATTATGGAGTTCTTTTCTAAAAAATATCTTCATAGTGTAGACGAAAAAGACAAGATCGATTTGATGTTTCGTTTTATTCAATATATAGAACGCCAAATTGTATTATTTGATGCTATTGAGGACGCCGCTTTTCCAGTTATAAATAATATGGAAGGAAGAGGTTCTTTAAGGGATATTAAAGAAAAATCAGATGCGCGTGGAGCTTCTGAAGAGTTAATTGAATTTTTCAAAAACTTTAATGTAAGAACCGTACTTACGGCACACCCAACTCAATTTTATCCTGGCCCAGTATTAGGAATCATCAATGATTTAACACAGGCAATTAGAGATAATAATTTGCTTGGAATTAAGCAATTATTAGCACAATTAGGAAAAACACCATTTATCAAAAATGAAAAACCAAATCCTTTTGACGAGGCTGTGAGTTTGATTTGGAACTTGGAAAATGTCTTTTATCCTACTTCAAGTGATATGATTCACTACCTTCAAAAGAATGTTTTTGAGGGTGTTTCTGTTGACAATCCTATTATAAAATTAGGTTTCTGGCCAGGTGGTGACCGAGATGGGAATCCATTTGTCACTACTGACATTACATTAAAAGTTGCGGATAGATTGAGAACTTCTATTTTGAAATGCTACTATATGGAAGTAAGACGTCTAAAAAGAAAATTGACCTTCTTCAATGTTGATGTTTTGATTTCAGAATTAGAAGATAAATTATATCGTTCTGTATTTTATTCTCAAGGGGACATATTTATTACTCTTGATGAATTAAAGTCTCAGTTAAACAAAATAAAAAATATCGTAGTTGAGCAACATGAATCTTTGTATTTAGATGAATTGGAATCATTGATTATTAATGTGAATTTATTCGGTTTTTATTTTGCTACTTTAGATATTCGTCAAAATAGCCGTATTCATGATTCGGTTTTTAGAGATATATTTGATTTTTATCAAAAAACAGATCCTTCTGTTTTTCCTGAAAATTATTATGAATTGTCTGAATCAGAAAA
>JAHEBK010000244.1 GCA_024642295.1 Flavobacterium sp.
AGTTTAATGGGAACAGAGTTAATTCTGTTCCCATTTATTTTTTCCCTCGTTTTAGTTTTACTTTATATGGTATTGTGCCTGATTGAGAGTTGACATATTTAATAGGCTGATGCTCTCTAATTTGATTTCGATTTATTTGATTGCAATTTTATAGGTGTTAAAATTATATTATAATTCAATTTACCCTTCCATTTTATCTGATTTTTCATTAAATTTATAGATAACATAAAACTATCTATTATGACTGTAAATCAAATATTAGCAGAAAAAGGAAATGAAGTTCATTCAATAGTTTCTACCATTACAGTTTATGAAGCTTTAAAGATAATGGGTGAAAGAAATGTGGGAGCTGTTTTAGTGATAGAAGATTCTATTTTGAAAGGAATAGTATCCGAAAGAGATTATGCTCGAAAAATTGCTTTAAAGAATAAAGCCTCGAAGGAAACATTAGTTCATGAAATCATGGATGAAGAAATCATTACTGTAAAACCAACTGATGATATCTATTACTGTATGGATTTGATTACCAACAAGAGAATTAGACACCTGCCAGTTTTGTCTGATGAACAAGTCGTTGGGATTATCTCTATTGGAGATGTGGTGAAAGCCATCATTGAATTACAAAAAAATACAATTGATCATTTAGATTCTTATATCAGTGGTACAAAAGCAATGTAATAGCTTTTTTGTCCAATAAATTGATGAAATACTTTATTATGGCAACAATCATTCTTTCTATTCTTTTTTTAGCACTTGGAATTGCTGGAATCGCCATCAAAATCTTAGTTAAAAAAAACGGACGCTTTTCAGGAACTTGTAGTAGTAATAATCCACTAGTTCAAGGAAATGATGGGTCTTGTAGTATTTGCGGTGCTAAATCTGATGAAAAATGCAGATCTTAATGCAATTCGGTTAGTTGTTTCTTTAAACTTTCAGAAGCATAGGTTTTCCATTTACCTTTATCGTCATAAATAAAATAAACTTCCAGGTTTAGTGCTTTATTTTTTTCTAAAAAAGCAATTGATTTATTTAACCCCATTACCATAAAAGCAGTAGCGTAAGCATCTGCTGTAATTCCATCATTGGCAATTACGGTAGCACTGAGTAAATTTTGTTTGGCAGGATAGCCTGTTTTGGGATTGATGATATGTGAGAATTTCTGATTTCCTTCAATATAAAATTTTCGATAATTGCCAGAGGTTGCTAAGGCTCTATTGTTTAATTTTATAATAGCTTCCAGTTTTCTTGCCGATGATTGCTTTTCGTTAGGTTGGTCAATGCCAACTTTCCATTCTTCATTGTTTTTTTTGCCTTTAGTTTTTAATTCACCGCCTACCTCAACTAAATAATCTTTAATTCCTTTGTTCTCGAGGAAATCTGCCAAAACATCTACAGAATATCCTTGAGCTATCGCATTAAAATCAATTTTGATTTGAGGTTTTGATTTAATTATTTTGTTATGCTTTAAGGTAACCATTTTGTAATTTACCAACTGTAACAAACTATCAATTTTAGTTTGGTTTAAGTTTTTTTTTGTTGTTGCACCAAATCCCATAGCATTAATTAATGGTCCTACTGTAATGTCAAAAAGTCCGTCTGTTTTTTGAGATACTTCAACAGATTTTTTGAATACAGTTATAAAATAATCGTCTAAAATGACATTCCTATCATTATTATTAATTCTAGAAACAATTGAATTAGGAAGCCAAGTCGACATGGACAAATCAATTTTTACGAGCAGGGAGTCAATTTCTTTTTTGTAATTGATTCCGTCATTTGTAAGGTAAGTGATGTGATATGTTGTTCCTTGTGCATTACCATCAATTTTAATAATTTCTTTTTTATTGTAATCACAACTTGTTATGAAAATAAGATAAGCGAGTATGGGAAATATAGTGTTTATCATAAAAATATTTTTAACCGCCAAAATCATCAAATGCAATGTTTTCAGGAGGAACACCTAGTTCATCCAACATTTTAAAAACGGCTGCATTCATCATAGGAGGTCCACAAATATAATATTCTACATCTTCAGGAGCTTCATGATTTTTTAAATAATTTTCAAATAATACATTATGGATAAAACCTGTATAACCTGTCCAATTATCATCGGGTAATGGTTCAGAAAGGGCAATATTGTAATGGAAGTTTGGAAAATCTTTTTCTATAGCTCTAAAATGATCGGTATAAAAAACTTCTTTAGATGACCGTCCGCCATACCAAAAGCTTATTTTTCGATTTCGTTCTTTTAGAGTATGAAAAAGATGAAATAAATGAGAACGCAAAGGAGCCATTCCTGCTCCACCGCCGATATAGATCATTTCCCTTTGTGTAGGCTTAATGTGGAAATCCCCAAAAGGTCCTGCAATAGTTACTTTGTCTCCAGGTTTTAATGAAAATACAAAAGAGGAACAAATCCCTGGATTGACCTTCATGAAACCACCTGCTTTTCTGTCAAAAGGAGGGGTGGCAAGCCGAATATTCAACATAATAATATTTCCTTCTGCAGGATGATTGGCCATTGAATAGGCTCTAAAGATAGATTCAGGATTTTTCATTTTTAAATCCCAAATATTGTACTTATCATAATCATCCTTGAATCGGTCATCAATTTGATACAGGTCTTTTTTAAAGTCAATTTCACAAGCAGGCACATCTATTTGGATATAACAACCCGACTCAAAGTCTAAAAATTCGCCTTCGGGTAATTTTACGACTAATTCTTTGATATAAGTAGCAACATTATCATTTGAAACCACTTCACATTCCCATTTTTTAATACCCATTATCTTAGCAGGAATGATTATTTCCATATCCTGTTTTACTTTTACTTGGCATCCTAATCTCCAGTTTGATTGTTGTTCTTTTCTGGAGAAATAAGGTGTTTCAGTTGGTAATATTTCGCCACCACCAGAAAGCACTTGGCATTTACACATCCCACAGGTTCCACCGCCACCACAAGCCGAGGGTAGAAATATTTTTTTGTTTGAAAGAGTAGAAAGTAGACTTGAACCTGCTTCGGTCTCTAGCTGGTCATCTTCGTTTATGACTATCTTGACTAATCCTGAAGGAGTGAGTTTTGATTTGGCATACAGAATGATATATACAAGCAACGAATTGAATACTAAAAATACAATTACGCTACAGAATATGGTTGTGCTATCAATACCTAATATTATCATTTTCAATTTGTTTATAAATTTATATCGAAATCCCCATAAAGCTCATAAATGCAATAGCCATTAATCCAGTTAAAATAAAAGTGATTCCTAGACCTCTTAATGGGGCAGGGACATTAGAATATCGTAATTTTTCTCGAATAGCTGATAATGCTACTATGGCCAAAAACCATCCTAAACCAGAACCCAAACCAAAAGCGGTAGCTTCTCCTAAAGTGGCATATTCTCTTTCTTGCATAAATAATGCGCCCCCTAAAATAGAACAGTTAACAGCAATAAGCGGCAAGAATATCCCCAAGGAGGTGTAAAGTGCTGGAGTGTATTTTTCAATAATCATTTCTACTAATTGTACAATTGAAGCAATTGTGGCAATGAACATGATAAAACTTAAAAAACTAAGATCGACAGTTTCCAAGTCTGAAGATAACCATTGAAGGGCTCCAGCTTTTAAAATATATTTTTCTAATAAATAACAAACCGGCACCGAGATAAACAAA
>JAHEBK010000245.1 GCA_024642295.1 Flavobacterium sp.
TTGTAAGTCACATTAACTTCTGTTCCAGTGTATCCACCTGAAAGATTTATTAATGAACAAGTATTAATATTTGTGGGGTTTGTTATTGGATTAGAAATAGTAGCATTTACATTTCCACCTGAAGCTACTATTTCTCCAAAAGTATAAACCCCAGAACCACCACCAACGCATGTTGCATATTTATTAGTACCAATGTATATTTCATCGTTATTTGTACATTTTCCATTTATTGTCCCCGAATTCTCTATGGTAATAACTGCATATGAAGGTAAATTTAGACGAATTTTGTTGGTGTCAAAATTTAAAACGCCACCATTAATATCTATTGATGGTGTTGTTAAAGTTATTGTGTTAGGATTTGAAGGTGGACTTAATTTTAAAGTTCCATTTACAATAATATTCCCCATAGAGGAAGTTGATAAATTTGTTGCAATCGTTACAGTATTACCAGTTCTTACCGTTGTTAGGTAGGTACCGATATTTTGTCCAGGATAAGTAGTTGCTGTATTCCATGTGATTCCATCATATATTTCCCATGAACTAGCTGAACTCCAATTCCCTGTTGTAGTATTTGATCTAAAGTCACCAATAGCTTGTCCAAAGCTTATTAGATAATTTAAGAATAGTATAATTAATAAAAAGTATTTTTTCTTCATTTTTATAACATTTAACCAAATTAATTTGATTTCAATATTTGTTCTGAATTACATTATGTGCTTATATAATTAAATTTTCAACTATTGATAAATTTTAATTACTTACTACATAACATTATACCCGAGCAAAAATAAATTTTTTTCGTCAAAAACACCGATAAAATGTAAAAATAATCGATAAAGTGCATTTTGTCGTACATTTTGAAAGAAAATATTTATAGTAAAATCTGTTTTGTTTCTAATTTATTATTTTGTGTTGCGAATTCATTGTAAATGAATTGATTAAACAAAAAAAAAGTGCCCAGTATAGAGGCACTTTTTTAATAACTATGTATTTGACGCTTTTTTATCTAAAAAGAATATATTCGGCTTTTTATTAGAAAAATATTTTTCTACAAAATAACTGTTTTTTAAATCAATATTGTGATTAAAAAACAAATAGAATTTTGTTGTTGAATGTGTAATCATCATAAAAAATATCTTTCAATTAAAAGAAACAAAAGTAAGATATTTCATTTAATATTTTTTGTTTTTTATTTTAAAATTGATCAAATTTATCGAATAATTATACTGGTGTTAAAATTTTCTTTATTTGTTAATGTTTTAACAAAATAAATTCCATCACTTAATTTTTTAAGCGGTAATTTAATATGAATTTGATCCAAATCTTTGGCTTCCCAATTCTCAATATTTTGACCAAGAGCATTAAATAATAAAACTTTTTTGATTTTAGCATCCTTAAGATTATTAATGATGTTTAGAGTATTTGTTTTATTGGTTAAAAATATATTTATATTATTTATTAAGTCATCTTCTTCAATTGTTAAAATCTCTGTTTTATCGTTTTCAAATCGTAAAGAAAATCTAGAATTGTATTTACCAGGAGGAAGTGAAATTAAAAAATCACTTTTTCTTAAATCATGATATTCATTAGTTATATTATCATGAATATAAATTTCTAATTCATTTGAAATGTTTTCTAACTCATCTATTTTAATAGTTGAAACACCTTCATTTTTTAGAGTTATTCCTAAAGGAATAATTTGTTTAGAGTCTATATTTGGTACTGCTTGAATCACAAATGGTACTTCGTCAATATTCCAGTACATATCGTAATCGTTTAAATCAAACATTGGCGCATCAAATCCTATATCAAATTTAGAGGTACAACTTTTATCTTCACCTACTAATAATTGACGATGTTTTCCTGAAGTAGAATTAAATCCTAACCAGATTTTTAATCGAGAATCTACATTGGATACCGTTTTAGTTTTTTCAGTTCTGCTAGGCTTCATGAAGGTGGAATTAATATTATCTTCTCTGTAAAAAACTCTTTGGCTATTTTTAAAAACTAAAGAACCACCTTGTACAGTAGTAGTTGTCCCAACTATTGAGGTTTCCAATGCAGCATCTACAAAAAATCCTTGGGCAATTGGTAAATATTTTCCAGGTTTTTTTGTTCCAGAATTTCCACTTTGTGAATTTAAATCTCCATCTACCGTTGCTACAGTTCCCCCCATTAATGTATATGTGGCATAACCTCCTTCATATTCGGCTAGGGTGTGATTTCCTGTAATTCCTAAGTGATCCCAAAAATATAAGGCTCCATTGAATACATTTTGACTACCTCTACAACCTGAACAGTCTTTTAAATTGTCTTTAATAAATTCATCTGCATCCAGAGCTGAAGGATATGGATTACCAATTAAATAAGTTTGTTCAAATGGTAAACCTAATGTAATTGAACCTGAATTTGGTTTTCCTGTAAATACATAATTTTGTGTACTTGTAAGCGGTGCCGTTCCACCAGTTCCTTTCATGGTAAATCCTTCACCAGTATTAAGAGCTCCATAATTATAAATATGATTCCACAAATAATAATTATCCCATTCTGAATTTGTTGCCAGTGTTTTAGAATTGTAGGACCATACCCAACGTGTACTTATCTTTATAGGACTTTCTAAAGGCCCATCTGCATAAAAAGCATTGCCGTCAAACTGGATTACTTTCGGATTTGAGGATGTTGTGCCGTCTCTTAAAACCCCATTTAATGTATATGGTGAATTATTTGCATTTCCTCTAATACTAACAGGCGATGTCCAATAGTTATAATTGAAACTGTTTTGTTTACCTTGTTGGTCTCGTTCAATATAACCAGTACTAGCTTCTTCAAAAATACTTTCGCTATATTGAGTCGGGAAACTATAATATCTTTTTTGAAGCAATTGTGATTCTCCTATTAAATCGATGAAGCCATTTAATTTTAAATAATGGGTAATCCATAACATATGGCCTGAATTTGTTTCGTTTAAAGTCCCAGGTGCATGTACATCAAGTTGAGTCCCAGTATTCATTATCAAGCCTAATAAGGTGATGTCTTTGTCATCATTATTTAAGTTGTTCGAATTAACTACAATATTCCAATCAATTGGGTCGCCATTCACTCCAGTGCTGTTAGGATAATCCCAAACAGTACTACCATATAACCATGGTGTAGTTCCTGCAGTTCGATTTTTCCAATTACCATTTCTAATTGTGGTATAGGGTATTGGTGCTGTTTGGTCTTCGGCAGTTGTAATATTTCGTAATTTTCCTGTTGCCGTACCTTTTGTTGGGTTTAATTTACCACAACTGATGTTGTTCATTTGGTAATACCCTAATAAATTGGTTGTCCATGAAAGTCCATAAACATCTATAGGAATAATTGCTCCTTGTACATTACCAGCAACGGTAGGACTAGAAATTATTTCTTGATTCATCATTTGATGGAGCTGATCTAAATTTAAATCCGTATTCCAAATTCGGAGTTCATCAATCCAACCATGGAAATAATTTACAGGTTTATTTGGAGGGTTTCCCGTTTGATCCATTGCTCCAAGAATACAATCCATAGTATTTGTTGTTGGTTTAACACCTGCTATACCAGAAGGATTACTTACTTCGATACCATCAATAAATAATCTATAAATACTGCCATCAA
>JAHEBK010000246.1 GCA_024642295.1 Flavobacterium sp.
ATGTCTATCGCATTGATTTGGATGGAAAGAATAAAGTTTGTTTGACAAAAAAAACAGGAACCAATAATGCTACTTTTAGTCCTGACTACCGCTATTTCATTAATGATTTTTCATCAGTTTCACAACCCTCAGTTTATACGTTGAATGAATCAAAAACGGGAAATGAATTACAATTGATTGAAAATAATCAAACGTTATTATCTAGTTTGAAAGGTTATGATTTGTCTTCTAAAACTTTTTTCAACTTAAAAACAGCCAAAGGAAACGATCTAAATGCTTGGATGATAAAACCAAAGAATTTTGATGCTTCCAAAAAATATCCAGTTTTAATGTATCAATATTCGGGACCTGGTTCACAACAAGTAAAGAATTCTTGGAATAGTTATGACGACTATTGGTTTCTAATGCTTGCACAACAAGGTTATATCGTGGTTTGTGTGGATGGAAGAGGAACAGGTTTTAAAGGTGAGGTATTTAAAAAAGTTACCTATAAAGAATTGGGGAAATACGAGGTTGAAGATCAAATTGATGCTGCCAAAGTATTGGCTTCCTATCCTTACGTTGACGGCAGCAGAATTGGAATTTTTGGTTGGTCGTATGGTGGTTTTATGGCTTCCAATTGTATTTTGAAAGGGAATGATGTTTTTAAAATGGCAATTGCGGTGGCACCGGTAACCAATTGGCGTTTTTACGATACCATTTATACTGAAAGATACATGCAGACACCACAGGAAAACCCTAGCGGTTATGATGAAAATTCTCCGTTAAATTTTGCCTCTCAATTAAAAGGGAAATATTTGCTCATTCATGGAAGTGCTGATGATAATGTACACCTTCAAAATTCGATGCAAATGTCTGAAGCTTTAATACAGGCCAATAAACAATTCGATTCGCAAATTTATCCCGACAAAAACCATGGTATTTATGGTGGCATGACCCGAATCCAACTCTATAATAAAATGACAAATTTCATCAAAGAGTCTTTATAAACTATTTTTTAAATTAAATTTACGACTCAACTATAATAATTAGACACGAATTGTACTAATTTTATCTGTTTAAGGCAGATTTGTGGAAATTAAACCGTTTGTGTTTTGTGTTAATTTTTGTAATTCGTGTTAAAAATAAAATGTTTAATCTGCAATAATACTCCCATTTTATGAATCAAAATACATCAGAAGATCAATTTTTTAAAAATCCAGTTTTAGGGCATCCTGCGGGATTGTTCGTTTTGTTTTTTACTGAAATGTGGGAGCGTTTTTCATTCTACGGAATGCGCATATTATTGATTTTGTTTTTGACAGCTTCTATAACAGGAGATAATCCTGGTTGGGGTTGGAACGCAGAAAATGCCGGCTCTTTATATGGAACTTATGCTTTACTGTTGTATATCACTCCAATTTTTGGAGGAATTATTGCCGATAGGTATATTGGGTATAGTTGGGCCGTCGTTTTAGGTTCGATTATTATGACAATGGGACATGTGGCGATGTTTCTAGATACGCCTTTTATGTTATATGTTGGATTGGGATTGCTTGTGATTGGAACGGGTTTTTTTAAACCGAATATGACTTCAATTTTATCAGAGATGTATAAAGAGTTTCCTGATAAAAAAGATGGAGCTTATACCATTTTTTATATGGGTGTGAATGCAGGAGCATTCTTTGGGATGATGCTTTGCGGTTACCTTGCTTCTAATCTAGGTTGGCGTTGGGGATTTGGTTTAGCAGGTATTTTTATGTTATTAGGAACACTTCAGTTTTGGATGGCAAAACCTTTGTTTGGAGGAGTAGGTGATGTGCCTACCCAAGAAAAGAGAGAAGCTGCTATAGCAAAAATGGCAATTTCAAACAATCCAGAAGACACACCTAATCCTTATACCATCATTGATTATGCTTTAATAGGTATTACAACTATCATTGGGTTATTATATGCGTTCAATGATCCACTTTCTAAAATTGGAGGATTCAATCTTTTTGACTTTACAGTTTGGGGGCTTGATGGTTCTATTTTTGTAGTACTTGTAGGCTTGGCCTTGTTTTTATATTTGGTTATTTCTCGTTTATTGCGATACACAACAGTTGTTAGAGACCGAATGATTGCGGTTATCATCTTTGCTTTTTTTACTATCTTTTTCTGGATGGCATTTGAGCAAGGTGCATCTTCTTTGGTGATTTTTGCGCGTGATAATGTTGACAGAACTTTGGTGGGGACTTCTTTGACGGCTTTTAATACGATTAACACTTTGTTGACCATCGTTCCATTAGTGATTATTTCGTGGGTCTTATTTTTATTAGCAAAACAAACATGGAAAAAGATTACGGCATCCAATATTGTTCTAGCAATAACTTTTCTTATTGTATGGGCCATATCGCTTTGGATGCTAAATAATGAATTCAGTAAAGATGCTTCGGAGATTGATCCGAGTTGGTTTTCTATTTTGAACTCTTTCTTTATCATTGCTTTGGCCTCTACCGTTTCCAAATTATGGGATAGCAAATACAATCCTTCTGCCTCGGTTAAATATGGTTTAGGTTTGATTGTTATGGCTATTGGTTTTGGCTTATTAGCTTATGGTTCTTATGGTGTGGCTACCGGTGTCAAAGTTTCAATGTTGTGGTTGGTTTTGGCCTATTTATTTCATACCCTTGGGGAATTATTTTTGTCGCCAGTGGGGCTATCGTATGTGTCTAAATTAGTGCCTGCAAGAATGATTGCCTTTATGTTTGGAGTTTGGTATTTAGCCATTGTAATTGGAAATAAATTGGCAGCAGTACTGGGAGGACAAATTGAAAATATTACAAATGCGTATTCGTTATCGACTTTCTTTTTGATTTTCACCATAGTGCCTACAGTTGCAGGTTTATTGATAATGGCATTAAATCCTCTTATGAAAAAGTTAATGCACGGTGTAAAATAGAATTAAGGTATTATATTTGTTATTAGTAAAGAAAAATTAAACAATGAAAAAAATAATTATAGCGTTGCTTTTAGTGTTTTCAATAAACAGTCAGGCACAAGAATTAAAATGGCATACGAATATCAAAGAGGCAATTGAGGTAAGCAATAAAGAAAAGAAACCGATGATGTTGTTCTTTACTGGAAGTGATTGGTGTGGTTGGTGTATTCGTTTGCAAAAAGAAGTGTTGTTAACGCCTGAATTTAAAACTTGGGCAAAAACAAATGTAGTTTTAGTTGAATTAGATTATCCAAAAAGAACAACTCAATTACCCCAAATTCAACAACAAAACGCTGAATTGCAACAGGTTTTTGGAATACAAGGTTTTCCAACGGTATTTTTTACCACTGTAGAAAAAAACAAAGATGGTAAGTTGAATTTTGTAGCCTTAGGAAAAACGGGTTATGTTGCTGGTGGTCCTAAAGCTTGGTTGGCTGAAGCCAATGGCTTTTTGAAGAAAAAGATATAAGATTTAATTTATAATTTATAGAATCCCTTTTCGGCAGTAGCATGAAAAGGGATTTTTAATTTTTCGCAACTTTGTTTCCAAGCCTTTTGGATGGTTTTGTAATTGGTGGCATCGGCAACTACGATTTTGGGTTGGGTAATTTTGAGGATGCGGTCCAAATTGATTTGGGGCGATTGTGTTAAAACCAGAATATCGGGATGGC
>JAHEBK010000247.1 GCA_024642295.1 Flavobacterium sp.
ACTACAGGGAGTCCAAAAGATAATGCTTCAATCACTTTAATTTTCACTCCCGTTCCACTCAACATAGGACAAATTGCAATTTTAGATTGACTGTATATTGAATCTAAATCTTCGATATAATGTATCTTTTCAACGTTATTAAAATCATTAATATAGTTACCAATCTTTCCCACTACTACTATTTTTAATGACTTTGACAATAACGGATAAACAGCATCAAAAAACCAATTAATCGATTTTACATTATGCTCATTATCACTAGCCTCATAAATTAAATCATATTTACTTTCTGTTTTTAAAGCTGTTTTTTGAGGTAAAAAATGCGTTACTATTTCAACTCTATTCTTTAAAAATTGCGTAAAAAGATATTGTTCTTCAATAGATACAACTAAAATTTTATCAAATTTATTTAAGATTGAAATTTCTTCTTGAAAAAAATTACCTAATTTAAACTTCTTCTTGTTTTGAAATTGAGAAGTTAAAAAATCATGTGTATCAATAATTAATTTTGCATTTTTTATATGCTCATTATTCTCAATTAACTTCCCCCAATAGGCATAAGAAATCAAAATAAAGTCATATTCATTATTCTTTAAAATAGCATTAAAAGCTTCAACATGCCCTAAACGTGTTCTATCCAATAGTCCTATTTTTATTCCTAATTTATTAGGAAGCGAATAATTAATAAAATATTTTAATTGATTTTTACTTCTTTTAAATTCCTTAAGCAAATATCCATTCGATATTATTTTTTTTTCTTTAAGACTGTTTAATTCATTCGTTGAAAACGTACTTGAAGCAACTCCTACAAAATCTACTTCTACACTTCTGCTTTTGAAATATTCCAATAAAGTCAAAGCTCGTGCGTTGTTCCCTTGCGTTTTTTGTAATGGGTTTTCGGGATAGAAATATAAAATTTTCATAAAAAATATAATTATTTTGTAGAAATAAATTGTTGTATATATAATATATTTGTAGAAATAAAACAATAATGAATACTGACCTTGGCGTAAATTATTTTGGTTTTTTTAGTGAAGTTTCTGGAATTGCGCAAGCAACTAGATCTAACACTAAAGCTTTAGAAAAAAACAATATAAAAGTAAATTATCAAAACTTTAAATTTACTAGTACCATTGAAAGAGATCTAAACAGTAATTACACTTCAACATCAGATTCATATCCTATCAATATTATTCACATTAATATCGACAAAATTAATCTTTTTTTATCTGAATTCACTACTGAATTATTAAAAGACAAGTACAATATCATCTACTGGGCTTGGGAATTTCCTGAAGTACCTACTGAAATACTTGAAATATTAAATCTTTTTGATGAATTATGGGTTCCTAGCAATTTTTGTACTGAAATATTTGCTTCAAAATCGACAATTCCTGTAATTAAAGTTTCTCATCCTATTGAAATCCAACCAATCAATTTTACATTTGATAAAAGTCAGTATGGCATTAGTAAAAATAGTTTTATTTTCTTAACACTTTTTGATTCAGATAGTACTTTTGAAAGAAAAAACCCTATCGATACCATTGAAGCTTTTCAAGAATCATTTGAACCTGATAATTTAGATGTTATTTTAATTATTAAAACTCATAATTTTGACAAAAATCAAGATGTAAAAGACCTTATTTTCAAAGCAATAGATGACTATAAAAACATTATAGTTATCGATGAAAAAATGAGTATCGACAAATTACATTCACTTATCCAACAAGCTAATGTTGTTTTATCATTGCATGCTTCTGAAGGATTTGGTTTAACTCTTGCCGAAGCTATGTCCTATGGAAAAGTTGTTATTGGAACTGGAACTTCTGGCAATATGGATTTTATGAATGTGACCAATTCATTACCATTAAAATTCACACTTTCTAAAATTTCAAAAAGCGAGGGTATTATTAAAAAAGGGTTTACGATAGCCAAACCTGACAAGGAACATGCTAAAGAATTAATTAAATATTGCTACAATAATCTTGAAAAAGTAAATACATTAGGAATTAGAGCTCAAAAAGATATTGATTCCGAGTTTAGTATTACCAAAATAGGAAAACTGATGGGTGATCGATTGAAATTAATTCATGAAAACTTAATTACTTCTTCACAAAAGAACAATGAAAACCTAATGCTAATACATGATTATGAAGTCAATGTTGAAAAACTAAATAAGCAAATTAAATATTTAGAAAAATCATTATATAATAAATTCAGGAAACGAATTAACATCTTTATAAAAAAAATAAAAAACAAGACTCCTAAAACATAATTAAAATTATTTTTCTATTAAAAACAATTCGTCTAATTTTTTATATACCACTTCAGTACTCAATGTCTCATCAAAAAATTTAGTTGCATTTTTTGAATGATGTGCATAAAACAATTCGTCATTTAAAAGTTTTGTAATATAAGCCGCAAATTGACTGGCATCATTTGTAACTAAACAACCATTATTAGTTTTGTTTAATAACCCATCAACGCCTCTTTCATTGCATACTACTGGCAAACCATAAGATAGGGCTTCTACAACTTTTATTTTGATTCCAGTACCAGTTACCATTGGACAAATACATATTCTCGCTTTCTCATACAATTCCTCTAAATCTTCTACATAAACAAGTTTAGTTAAATTATCTGCCTCTACCTGAATATGATTACATACCTTACCAACTACTGTAAACTTTATGTTTGAATCAATCAATGGAAAAACTTCTTCAAAAAACCATTTTGCAGAATCAACATTATGCCGATTATTACTCGCTACGAGTAAAACATCAATATCCGAATTAGATTTTCTTGATAGTGAGTTGTTTTTTAAAGCATGGGGTATATATAGAACTTTCTTATTTGTAAACTGAGAAAATAAATATTTTTCTTCAATTGAAATAGCTAAAATGACATCAAACAAATCCAAATAATTAATTTCTTTTTCGAAATAAACGGGTAAATTAAACCAACTAATCTCGTTTATATTTTGCTTATTATTGTATTGAGAAGTTAAAAAATCATGCGTATCTAAAATCAATTTAGATTTTTTTACGAATTTATTTTTTTTAATTAATTCGGACCAATCCACATACGAAATGAATATAAAATCATATTTGGTTTTTTGAATTATCTCACTAAATATATCTTTATAGCCAAAAATCAATCTATTAAAAACCCTAAAATTTTTTTCGTATTTATCATAAATTGAATAATTAAAAAAATAATTAAGTTGATTGTTTTTTCTACTTCTCCTTTCAAGCAAAAACCCGTTTTCAACAAGCCCGCTATCAATAACATCTTTAATTTCATTTTCCGCAAATATTGATGTTCTTTCAGTAACAAAATCAACCTTGATACCTCTTTCTTGAAAATATTTCAAAAGTACGGTAACCCTTGAATTATTACCTTGAATTCTAAGTATTGGGTTTTCCGGATAAAAAAATAAAACTCTCATTTTAATGTAAATTCATTTACTACTTAAGAAATTCTAATAATTAATAAAATCCAAAATTCATTCTTAAAAATTAAATTCCTAAAAAATAGGTTACGGCAAATTAGATTAATGCTTTTTATGGTTATTAGTTTACCTCCAAGGACTGTAAACTCACCAAATTAGCATAATTCCCACCCATTT
>JAHEBK010000248.1 GCA_024642295.1 Flavobacterium sp.
TTTGATGGCCTTATTAGCAAGTACTAATAATACGATAGTAACAATAGGAAGAAACATCCCAATACCTTTCTCAGAAACGATTACCGTTTCTCCAGATACGTTTAGTGAACGATATACAAATAATCCTAATAAAATTAAATTTAATATGATATTCAATCTGCCCATCACAAATTGATTTTGTCTTTTTTTAAAGGAAATAATACTTATCACACTAAGAGTCGTACTTAATCCAAGCAAAATAACATACAGCTGACTTTTCATAAAATAAAAATCAGTACCATCATTTAAAGTCCATAAAGGGAAAATAAAAGGCAATATCGCAGTTGTTACGAACGCAAGAAATAAATATATAGTTTGAATTCTTTGTATCATTAATTCTTAAATTGTGTCACAAAAATATATTTTCTTTTTTTAAAATACTATTGTATCATTAAATTTTATTCGTATTATTGCATAACAATACCGTAAGCACTTCATACTGCGGTCAATTCGAAGTTAAAAAATACTACCTATCTTTTTTGTATTTCCAAATTAATTAAATTCAAAGAACATTCATGTTTGAAATTTCTGCATTAAAAGAAATGAAGCTTTCTGAGCTTCAAGAAATAGCAAAAGCTGCTAAAAAAATAAAATTTAATGGTGTAAAAAAAGAGACTTTAATAGGTCTGATTTTAGAGCACCAAGCTTCAAATAGTAATGACTCAGCTACTGATGTCAATAATGAAGCAATTGCGGAAGCTGAAAAACCTAAAAGAGTTCGTATTCTTCCTGCAAAAAAAGTTGTCAGTCCAAAAGCAAGCAGTAAGTCATCTGATGAAAAAGTGAATGCTAAAACAGAAACTGCACCTGTTGCTGTAAACGAAGCTATTCAAGATACAGAAACAAAAATAGATTCTATTGATGAATCTGGAGATTCAAACCAAAAGGCTCCTAAGATTGTAAAGTTTAGTAAGTCTGCCTACGAAAAGAAAATAGCGTTAAAAAAAGAGAAAGAGGAAACTAAAATCACCTTTAGTGAGGGAGATGAAGTTATAGAAAATACTGTTTCGGACTCGACTGAATCGAATGCTCCTGTTAAAAAGATTAATCCTAATCAATTAAACAAACAAAATCAAAACCAAAATCCTAATTTTAAAAATAAAAAAAATAACTTTAGAGATGCAGATTTTGAATTTGATGGAATTATAGAAAGTGAAGGTGTTTTAGAAATGATGCCTGATGGTTATGGTTTCTTACGTTCTTCAGATTATAATTATCTAGCTTCTCCAGATGATATTTACTTATCAACTTCACAAATTCGTTTGTTTGGATTGAAAACTGGAGATACTGTAAAAGGAGTGGTAAGACCTCCAAAAGAAGGAGAGAAATTTTTTCCTTTAGTTCGTGTTCTTAAAATCAATGGACATGATCCGCAAGTGGTAAGAGATAGAATCTCATTTGAACATTTAACACCTGTTTTTCCTTCTGAAAAATTCAAATTAGCAGAAAGACAAAGTACTATTTCAACTCGTATTATCGATTTGTTTTCTCCAATTGGAAAAGGACAACGTGGTATGATTGTGGCACAACCTAAAACAGGTAAAACCATGTTGTTGAAAGAAATAGCAAATGCCATCGCAGCGAATCATCCTGAAGTATATTTAATCGTATTGCTAATTGATGAACGTCCTGAAGAGGTTACGGATATGCAACGTAGTGTGCGTGGTGAAGTAATTGCTTCTACTTTTGATAGAGAGCCACAAGAACATGTAAAGATTGCAAATATCGTTCTAGAAAAGTCTAAAAGATTAGTAGAATGTGGGCATGATGTAGTGATTTTATTAGATTCTATTACACGTTTAGCTCGTGCTTATAATACAGTTCAACCTGCCTCTGGAAAAGTATTAAGTGGAGGTGTTGATGCTAATGCTTTGCAAAAACCAAAACGCTTTTTTGGAGCTGCGAGAAATGTAGAGAATGGAGGTTCATTGAGTATTATTGCCACTGCATTGACTGAGACAGGTTCTAAAATGGATGAGGTGATCTTCGAAGAATTCAAAGGAACTGGAAATATGGAACTACAATTGGATCGTAAAATTGCTAATAAACGAATTTTTCCTGCAATTGACTTAACTTCTTCAAGTACAAGACGTGATGATTTGCTTTTGGATGAGAATACATTGCAAAGAATGTGGATTATGCGTAAATATTTATCAGATATGAATCCTGTAGAGGCTATGGACTTTATTAATGATCGTTTTAAGAAAACTAGAAATAACGAAGAGTTTTTGATTTCAATGAATGATTAATATTTTGTAAAAAAAACAGTTGCAAATTTGATATTGCAACTGTTTAAATTAATTATTGTTGCCTACTAATCTATATCGATTATTTTTGGACCAGTTATAGGATTCACATCACAGGAATGTCATTCCACTTTTCTGCTACCTTACTTAGGTTTGCCTTAATTAAATCTTCAGGAGTCATAGCAATTTTAAACTCACAATGAGCTTCAAAATTTAAAAAAAGGGTTCAGCAATAGCTGGTATTGATGATGCTTCATTTACTTCCACAATCATTACGGCTCCTCTGTTTCCTTCTTGTTCAGTAAAATAAATACTTTCAGGTTTAACGTCATCAATTACGCGACCGATGATTTCTCCAACGGAACCATTTCTAACCATAGAATTGAAAGGTTCAATGGGGATGATTACGTTTACTAACATTTTCATAGCTATTTGATTTAAAATTAATGGATATAAAGGTACAAAATTGTACAGGGTAATCATTGATGTAATGTATTGAATATCAAATTGTTATATTGTTTATTGAGTTATCGTTTAAAGTGGTTGTCTTAAAATAAAGGATAGAATGAATTTCCAAAACTTCAAATTTTCAATTTCCCTATTTAATTCGTAATTTCGCACCTCAATAAAAAATTTATACAATGGAAAACGGAATATATGCTAAATTCAACACTGCAAAAGGTGCTATTTTAGTAAAATTAACGCATGATTTGACGCCTGGAACAGTAGGGAATTTTGTAGCTCTTGCTGAAGGAAATTTAGAAAATAGTGTGAAACCACAAGGAACAAAATATTATGATGGATTAATCTTTCATAGAGTTATTCCTGATTTCATGGTTCAAGGGGGTTGTCCTCAAGGATCTGGAACTGGTGGGCCAGGATACAAATTTGATGATGAATTTCACCCAAGTTTAAAGCATGACAAACCAGGAGTTTTAGCTATGGCTAATGCAGGTCCTGGAACAAATGGTTCTCAATTTTACATTACACACGTACCAACTTCTTGGTTAGATGGAAAACATACTGTTTTTGGTCAAGTTATAGAAGGTCAAGATGTTGTTGATGCAATTGGTCAAGGTGATGCTCTTGAAACGCTAGAAATTGTTAGAGTTGGTGAAGATGCTGAAAAATGGAATGCAGTTGAGGCTTTCCGTACTTTTGAAGGAAACCGCAAAAAGCGTTTGGAAGCAGAGAAAGCTGCTGCTGAAGAAGCGATGGAGAAATTAGCTTCTGGATTTCAAAAAACAGAAAGCGGATTGCGTTACCAATTCATTCAAAAAGGAGAAGGTAAACAAGCTGAAGCTGGAAAAACTGTTTCTGTTCACTATGAAGG
>JAHEBK010000249.1 GCA_024642295.1 Flavobacterium sp.
ATGTATATTGATATTATTTAGTTTCTTTTTAATCATTTCATGTAATGAGAACAAGAAAAAAATTGTAAAAAAATCTAATATTGTAAATAAAACCAAGATTTTTTCTAGAAACAAAATTTCTAATAATTTACTCCCTAAATCAATTAATGACACTTTAATTATTGAAAGTAAATGTGCATTAATATACGAGCAAACGGAAAAGAATATTGATAAAAACAAAAGAGATGTTGGAGAAGAAAATTTTTATGCTGTAGCAGATGATTTTCTTTTTTATATCAATGAATCAAATGAATATTTGGAATCAAGAAAAATAAAAATTATTACAACTGAAAATGATAAAGTTTTGAAATTTATTTCAAGTAATAAAAGAATTACAAGAGCTTGGAGGTATTTATCTATTTGATCCTAAACAAGTGCCTAAAAAAATTGACATTACAGCAATAAGTGATGAATTTGAGTCTTATATGAAATAAAACAAGGTTTAGAAAAACAACTAATTTCAATTTTAAATATATCTTTGCCACTTTCTGCCTTCGTGGCAAATTAAAATAAAACATGAAAATAATAGCAGTCATTCCCGCACGTTACGCCTCCACACGATTCCATGCCAAATTAATGCAAGACCTTGGAGGAAAAACAGTGATTCTAAGAACTTATGAAGCCGCAGTAAACACCAATTTATTTGATGATGTTTTTGTGGTTACAGATTCTAATTTGATTTTTGAGGAAATTACAGCTCATGGCGGAAAAGCGATTATGAGTATCAAAGAACACGAATCGGGGAGTGATCGAATTGCTGAAGCGGTTGAAAATCTAGAGGTTGATATTGTGATTAATGTGCAAGGTGACGAACCATTCATCAATGCAGATCCTTTGAAAGAAGTGATCGAAGTCTTTAAAAATGATCTAGATAAAAAAGTCGATTTGGCTTCTTTGATGTTTGAAATCAAAGACGAGGAAGAAATTAACAATCCGAATAATGTGAAAGTGGTGGTGAACCAAAATAATTTTGCGTTGTATTTTTCACGTTCGGTAATTCCGTTTCCACGCGAAAAAAATGTAGGGGTTCGTTATATGAAACACATCGGGGTTTATGCTTTTAGAAAGCAAGCATTAATGGATTTTTATAATTTACCAATGAAATCTTTGGAAGCATCCGAAAAATTAGAGCAACTTCGCTATTTAGAATTTGGTAAAAGCATTAAAATGGTCGAAACAACTCATGCAGGAATTGGAATTGATACTAAAGAAGATTTGGAAAAAGCTAGAAAAATACTGTAGTCTTTAAACCAGTTTTTCAATCACAATTAATTCGTTGTGTTTTTCGACTCGCGGAATAGCATAAATATTAAAATTCTCCTTAATGAAACTTGAAATATAAGTTTCATTAAGGAGATTTTGTTTTTTATCTAAAAGCATGGTATTGAATAAAATAAAACCTTTACTTCTCAAAAGGGAACAAATTTTATCCGTAAAAAATGATTCATATAAAAAATTAGGCATCCTAGTATCTTGAAAAACATCTACAATGATTAGATCGTATTTGTCTTTGGTTTTTAAAACAAATTCAAAAGCATCATCAATTACAATCGTGAGTTGCGGAATTTCTTTAAGATTAAAGTACTGATTGGCAAGCTTAATAATTTCAGGATCAATTTCCACACCCGTTATTTTGCCTTTATAACGAATATCTTCTACTAAAGTTTTAATAACACTTCCGCCGGCAACCCCCAAAACGAGAATGTGTTCCATTTTGGATATTTTGTTAAAGCCTATATTTTTTAAACCTAATTTTAATATGCGTTGTAAACTTCCATAGGAATAATTTGTGTTTTCAGAATCAATAACTAATTCGCCATTGTTCCAGGTCACCTCAATAGATTTACTGAGTTTCGATTTTTTCTTAAATATATTTATTGGAATAAAATAGCTCAGTAATTTTCTTAGCATTGAAATAGGTTTTATTCAAAAATAGCATAATAAATTAATATCCTATGAAAAAATAGCATCTAAATTCAAGTGATAATTAAGGGGATTTGAGGTCAAGATCATAGTTTTTTAATTGTTAAATCTGATGAAAATAACTGAAATTCAGTAATTAAAGTATTCCATTTATAGCGTAGTTATTATGGTTTGAGAAGAAAAATAAAACTATTTTATAAAAATTAAAACCAACATTACTTTTTTCTCGTAATTAATTAGATAATCTTAAAAAACAAATACTATGAAAAATTTATTAATTGGTTGCACGGTTTCGGTTTTAGCATTAATTTCATGTGATAATAATGATTCACTACCCTTAACAGCCGAAGTTCAAGCAGAAGCAAAATTGGTTACATCAAGTAACACTACAGGGAAAGTGACTTTTTTAGATTTATTATCTGAAAGTCAAACAATTAGTTCCCTTACGATTGGCTCTTTGGATGCGGAAGGTGTTTCATATAACAGTGAAACTGATGAGGTTTTAGTCGCTTCAAGAACAAATAACCGCCTTGAAACATACAAAGGTATAAAGTCAAATTTGAGTATTCTTAATTTATCATTAAACAGTTTAACGGGTGATTTTACGAACGCAAGAGAAACAGCAGTTTCTGGAGATAAAGTTATTGTGGTTCAAGATGAATCTGCCTCAAATAGTTTGGTTAATAAATTTTTTGTGTACCAAAAAACAAGTTCAGGGTTTACATTACAAAAAACATTTACACCAAAATTTAAACTTTGGGGAATTCATTTAGAAGGTAATGATTTGTACGCAGTGGTGGATTTAACGGGAGATATTGTAATGTATAAAGATATTATGAGTAATCCTTCAGGCGATATAACTCCAACAAAAAGAGTTACTATTGAAGGCTTGACTAGAACACACGGAATTACTTATTCATCAGTTGACAATGTTATGATTCTTACAGATGTTGCTAGTGCTGCTTCAGCTACGGATGGTGGTTTGGTACTAATTAAAAATTTCTCATCGGTTTTTGCTTCTACTGCAAATTCAGGAACTATTGCAATGTCAAATCAAATACGAATTTATGGGCCTAATTCATTGCTAGGAAATCCTGTCGATGTTGCTTATGATCATGTAACTAATAAAATATATGTAGCTGAAAGAGCGAATGCTGGAGGACAAGTATTGGTATATAATTACCCAACAACCTCTGGAGATGCAACCCCAGCAAGTGTTAGAGCAGAGGCTGCAGTTACTTCAATATTTCTTTTGAGAAAATAAATAGGTATCAATAAACAACTTTTTTGTTAGTCACGATACTATGTTGTGTTTTTGTTTGGTTTGGTAATTTTGAAAATTCCAGAAATCAAGTTGTCTTGAAATCTGGAATTTTTTTATTGTGGAGAATACGTCTTGAAAGTACCGTCTTTATAAAAGAACACTATTTTTTCCAATTCAGACGAAAAGTATTCAGTATTAGTATTATGATGTGATGCATCATTTCTTACTTCAGGATTAATTATTTCTGATTTTTTTGTATCAGAAAACAAATCATTTTGAGGTAATACTTCTTCAACTGTTGAAGGTGAATGGGGTTGAGGAATGGCTTTCAAATTATCTTCAGAAGCAAGAGAATTTTTATTGGATTTAGGAAACTGACCTTT
>JAHEBK010000250.1 GCA_024642295.1 Flavobacterium sp.
GGTATCGGAATTTTCAAAGGATGGAGTTTCGATAGGTGCGAAACCAAATTTCTCGAAATTATTTTTTATTATTTGGATGATGTATTGTCTTTTTGCCACCTCTGCAGGTGAAAAATCTCTCGTGCCTTTAGGAATACTGGGTTTTGATGCCATTTTAATAATTTAGGAATTTAGATTTTAGATTTAGGATTCAGAAAAACGAATAATTCAAAACCGAAATAGAAAATCATTGCAAATATCATATTTTTAAAATAAATCTTTTTACTAATTGTGGAATTATATTTTACAACTTTTAATAAACCATTGTAACGAATAGCTGAAATTACTCCAAAAAATGTACTTTAGTAACAAATTTAAACGATGCTCCAGTTATTCAAAGAAAATATCCGTATTGCCATAGGCTCCATCCGAACACAAATTTTGCGAACGATTTTGACAGTAATTATCATTGCGATTGGAATTACAGCTTTAGTGGGGATTTTAACGGTTGTTTCAGCATTGGAAAACACCATTTCGACCGATTTTTCATCGATGGGAGCCAACACTTTTTCGATTAAGCAATACGAAAACGAGATACGAAAACGACGTGGAGAACCTAGAAAAATAACCAACCCTACCATTTCATACCCTGAAGCGGTGGCTTTTAAAAACAAATACCGCTTTCCGTTGACTGAAACCTCCCTTTCCTTTAACGCTACATCTAAAGCCGAAGTAAAATTTGAAACTAAAAAAACAGATCCCGAAATTTCAATTTTAGGTGTCGACGAATATTTCTTGATAAATTCAGGATTAGAAACGAGCTCTGGCAGAAATTTCAGCAACTTTGACATCAGCAACAATACCTATTCTTGTATTGTGGGCTCCGATTTTGAAAAAGGATTACTGAAAGATGTGAATCCTATTGGCAAAACGATTTCGATTCGCGGTGCCCGTTTTAAAGTAATTGGGGTTTTAAAAGAAAAGGGCGCCACCTTTGGAAACAATCAAGATTTAAGGGTTTTAATTCCAATTCAACTCGCCCGCTCCTTATTTACAGCACCCAATATCAATTACACGATTAGCATTTTAACGCAAAAAAACGAAATGCTTAACGAAGCGATTGACCATGCGATTAGCACCATGCGTAGCATCCGAAAATTGAGTCCTGTAAAAGATAATAATTTCGGAATTGTTCGTTCTGACGATTTGATTAATAAAATTTTAGGGATAACCAAATATTTAGGACTCGCTTCATGGCTAATTGGTGTAATTACCATTCTAGGTTCGTCCATAGCCTTGATGAACATTATGATTGTCTCGGTTACCGAACGTACCCGAGAAATTGGAGTTCGAAAAGCTTTGGGGGCAAAAAAAACAACGGTAGCCACGCAATTTTTTATTGAAACCTTATTAATAGGACAGATTGGCGGATTGATTGGGATAATCTTAGGAATCCTAATTGGCTTCGGAATTGCTTCGGCTATGAAATTTGATTTTGTGATTCCGTGGCTGGCAATTTTTGCGGCTTTTATGACAAGTTTTATTGTTGCTATTATTTCAGGTTTGTATCCTGCAATTAAGGCCGCAACTTTGGATCCTATCGAGGCGTTACGTTACGAGTAATTTTGTTTAAACACAAAGAACACTAAGGAATCACTAAGTTCATTAAGATTTGTTTCCAAATCGTTTCTAGAATTAAGACCTTTTGACTTAGAAACATAAAATCTAAAATCAAAATTCGTTAATCTTCAATCAAAAATTAATTGTTTTCTCCAAAAACCATTCTATCGTTTCCGTAAATATCCTTGCGTAATTCGATATTTTTAAAACCTAACTCTTGCAGTAATTTGACCATTTCTTCACCTAAATATTGATTGATTTCAAAATATAATTTCCCTTTAGCACTTAAGTTTTTCTGAGCTAATTCGGCTATTTTTCGATAAAAAACCAAAGCATTATCATCCGCTACAAACAGCGCCAAATGCGGTTCATATTCCAAAACATTTTTTTTGATTTCTTTTTTTTCTAATTCACGAACATAAGGAGGATTCGAAACAATGATGTCAAATGTTTGAAGTAAATCTTCCACTTCAAGAATATTTCGCTCTATAAACTGAATACTTACCGCATTCGAATCTGCATTTTTTTTGGCTGTAGCCAAAGCAGCTTTAGAAACATCGATAGCAAAAACCTCTGCATTCGGAAGATTTTTAGCCAATGAAATAGCTATACAACCTGAGCCTGTCCCGATGTCTAAAATCTTTATATTTTGATTTTCAGCTTTTGACTTTTGACATGCAATAATCCAATCGACTAACTCTTCGGTTTCAGGTCGTGGAATAAGTACATTTTCATTTACTTCAAATTCTAATCCGTAAAAACTAGTAGTCCCTAAAAGATATTGAACAGGTATTTCCTTTTTTAATGCTTCTAATAATCCGTTCCAAACTACTAATTCTTCATCGAAAAATTCCAAATTAGGATTCAAAGCTAAATCGATGGCTCGCAGTTGGTATTTGTTTTCTAAAATCAAATAGAAAAAACTCTCTGCTTCATCGGCTCCATAAAGAGACGTTAATTCTTGAATAAAAAAAGTACGGTATTGTCTGCAATTCATTTGAAAAAGGTAAATCCAAGAATTCTTGAAATTGAATTGCAAAAGTAAGGATTGTTTTAAAAGGATTTTCTTTTTTATCTTTAAATCCAAAACCTAAAGTAGTACTTTTGCGAAGTGAACACCAATGAAAAATACATCCAGCGCTGTATAGACCTTGCCAAAAATGGTTTAGGAACTACCTATCCCAACCCGATGGTGGGTAGCGTCATTGTGCATGACGGAAAAATTATTGGAGAAGGTTGGCACAAAAAAGCAGGTGAAGGACATGCCGAAGTCAATGCAGTGCATTCAGTTAAAGACAAAACATTACTATCTAAAGCTACAATTTATGTTAGCCTAGAACCTTGTAGTCATTTTGGCAAAACACCTCCTTGTTGCGATTTGATTATTCAAAACAAAATTCCAAATGTAGTTATTGGCACTGTAGACCCTAATAGTAAAGTTGCAGGAAAAGGCATTCAACGATTAATCGATGCAGGAATTAATGTTAAAGTAGGTTTTCTTGAAGCAGAATGCAACGAACTTAACAAACGCTTTTTTACTTTTCACCAAAAGAAAAGACCTTATATTATCTTAAAATGGGCCGAAACCCAAAATGGTTTCATAGCACCTAACGAAAAAGAGGAAAAAAAACCGGTTTGGATTACCTCAAAATACTCCAGACAACTTGTACATAAATGGCGAAGTGAAGAGCAAGCTATCTTAGTGGGCACACAAACTGTCATTGATGATAATCCAAAACTAGATGTGCGTGATTGGACTGGCAAAAATCCTGTCCGAATTGTATTAGACAGAAACCACCGTATTCCAAAGCACAATACCATATTTGACAACCAAGTTAAAACTATTATAATTTGCGAATCCATTACTGAGGAAAGCTCAGAAAATTGTATATTTGAGAGTATCGATTTTGCAAAAGAAATTTCGATACAAATTATTGAATTGCTATACAAGCATGATATCCAATCGGTTATCATTGAAGGAGGAAGTCAAACATTACAAACGTTCATTG
>JAHEBK010000251.1 GCA_024642295.1 Flavobacterium sp.
GATAGTACCAATCTTCACAGTTTTAGGTTCTCCAATTTTCCCTTTTGATCCCACTAGCGTAACGATTTTTTCTTGACCATCAACTTTTAATTTAAGCACCAAAGCATCGTCTTGCCCTTTGGCTTTGTAATCATTTTTAGACTCATAAGCAATAACTCCCTTAATCGCTGGATCAGGAAAAACAAAACGCATTTCGCCAATACTATATAAGGAACGCATCATTAAAGGTTGTGCCTTGTCTTTCAAAACTTTGCCTTCTAGTTTATCCGCCATTCGCATAAAATTCCCTTCAAATGGTGTGATTATTGTATATTCTGTTCCCGTTGTATTGATATTGATAGCACCATCTGTTGGTTTATTCAATGCAAACAATACATTATGGATATTTTGAATCTCTCCCGATTTTAAAAAATGTTCATGTCTCCCACCGTCACCAGCTTCAACTATTTTAAAATAAGTTTCACCTTTTGCATCTTCTTTAATATACTCCTTAGCTCCCATGATAAAATCTTGGTACTCTACTTCAAATGAAGTTTCAGCAAACTGTCCTGAAAGTGTAAAATCATTAGTTGTTGCAGGTGATAGCAATAGTGGTTTTTCAAAAACGCGACGTTTCATTTCTCCCTTGTACTCCCCATCAACCATAACTGTTAAGAAAGTCTTATCCGAGTAAAATTGATTTTCAGCAGCACCTTCACGAATAGGCATCATTCCTTCGTAACTAATATAACGTGTTACAAAAGCCCCCAAAAGAATAAATACAAAAGCCAAATGCAACATTAAAGTAGCCCATTTTTCTTTTTTCAACAGTTGATATCTTTTAATGTTTCCAACGAAATTAATCATAAAAAACACCATAATTCCTTCAAACCACCAAGTATTATAAACTAAAATTCGAGCGGTATCCGTATTGTATTTACTTTCGATAAAAGTTCCTGTAGCCATTGCTATTGCAAAAGTTAAAAAAAGAACAGCCATTAATCGTGTTGAAAATAAAAAAGAGACTATTTTTTTATCCATTATTGGGAAAGATTACATTTTTTTAAAGTGCGACAAAAGTACTCAAAAATGTTCAGTTCTTTGGATGCTCAGTTGTTAATTTAATCCAAAAATAGTATCTATTATACAGCGAGTTTTCATATTCATCATTGAGAATGAATACATTTGAAACTAATTGATGAGAATCTCATTGACCACAAAATAACCACAGATTCACCGATTATTTTTAAAGACTATCTTTTTTTAACTTTTGATAAATTAATTTGCGTTAATTCCGCTTAAAGCAGTTTATTTTCATTAATAAAAACAGCATTAAATTTGTGAAATAGCAGTTAAAAAAGATTCCTGTTCTTTCTTTGTAACTAGTCCAGGGCAAACGCATGAGTTTTAATAAATTTAAAAGTTGACACGAATTTCACGAATTAACACGAATTTGCATGTTGTAAAATTTCACGAACTCAATAATATAATGAAAAATTAGTGCAATTAGATTTTTAAATCGCTAGAATTTGTGCAAATTAGTGTAATTCGTGTCAGAAAAAAACTGGTGCTTTTGCCCTGTACGAATCTCTTTGTGAATCTTTGCAACACTCTTACTTTAATCCAATTTCCCCAACAATTCTTCTACTGTATCATAGTCTTCGTAATCAGACGGAATTGTTTTCAACAACCCTTCACAAGCATCATAGTCTTTTAGTTTTAATTTTAAAAGGGCTAAACTCCACGTCGCTTTGTTTTTATAGATAGAAGTCCCAGATTTTAGTTTATTAAAAACCACTTCCGCTTCTTTCAATTTATTAATTTCAAGCAATGAAATTCCGTAATACAACTCGATTTCAGGAGTTGATTTTTCTTTTAAAATGATTTCAAAGGCTGCGATTGCTTCTTTGTAGTTTTTAGCATTAAAAGCATCTTGTGCTAATATCATATTGGCATTCACATCGCCTCTTTCTGTAAAATAAGCGTTTTCATATTGATTGTAATCGCTGAAAACAGGTTTGGAACTTTGCATAAATATCCAAGCACCCAATACAATTACAATCGAAGCCGCAACCGAATAATACCAAGGCTGTAAGGTTCTCAGTTTTGATTTTTTGGTTTTCTTTGATTTTGTAGCGATACTAGAAAGGGTTGCTTTGAAAGCATTTCTTTCTGCTTCGATGCCAAATTTTTGTTCCAATTGCAAGTTCACCTCTTTGAAAGTTTCGAAGGATTCTGCAAATTCAGCATCATCACTTAATTGTTTTTCAAAAGCCTCTTTTTCAGTTCCTGAAAGTGCTCCTTCAAGGTATTGATCAAATAATATATAGCGTTCTTCGTTCATGGCTCGTTATTTTAAAGTTCTAAAATGACTTGATTCTTGAATCCACTGTGTCAATTGTCCCGTGCATAATGATTTTTTCTTACGAACATAACCATAAGTAACGTTGAGCTTTTCGGCTACTTCTTCCATTGATTTGAGAACAAAACTCAACTTTAAAACCTCTTGGCATTTTTCGCCAAGTTTTTGAAACATCGTATCAAAAAGTTGTTGTTTTTCTTCAAACACTTCGGTTTGGGTAGCCATGTCATTCGTGGCTTCAGTATTAGATGTGAAGTCTTCTACTAATGTTACCCCTTTATTCGAAGTTTTTTTCAATTCGTTCAGCCATTTTCTTTTGCATAACAAAAAGAAGTACGCATCAAACGGACAAGTCAACGTTAGTTTTTTGGCTTTAGCCTGATCAAATAACAAAATTAATACTTCCTGAACTACATCCTGAGCCTGATCTTCGTCCCCAGAATTGTTCCTTATATAATGAATCACTTTGGGAACAAACTTTTTATAAATGGATTGAATGACAGCCGAATTATTATTCGCCAGTCCTTCAATATACATTTGGTCAGGATGAGGTGTTGGTTGGGCCATGAAAATTATTTTAACTGCTAATGTAAAAAAAAGAATTTGAAATAAACGATTAAGGTTTGAAACTCCAGAGTTTTGAAAACTAGAATAAAAGTCTGCAGTAAGGAATCTTTTTAATTAGCCACAGATTTCAAGAAAGTGATTAGACTTTGACAAAAAGCTGCTAATTTTTAAGTATGTAGAATTTTAAAACACATAGGATCATAGGTTTTTCTTTGTGAATAAGTCGCTTCGCTTAGGGATAGTAAAACATAGCTTTGGGATTAGAATATCACTCTCCTAAAATAGGAGAATGAAATTATTGTTTATGAACTGAATTAATCACGACTGAACTAAATCCTCTGTGTAACTATGTTAAGCAAAGCGCTTTTTAAACGCCACTAAATCTATGTTCCTATGTGTTTAAAAAAAAGAGTTAGATAGAATTTTATACTTATAAGTAATATAAAATCCGTGTAAATCTGCTTGATCTGTGTCATCTGTGTTCCAATGCGCAATCTAGGTTTAAATAATAGCTGCGACCAATGAATTAGAGACGATTTCAAAAGAATTTGAAATATCCCGACGTTTCGGGACAGATCCAAGGGTAACAATTCAAAACCTAATTTGATATAACCCTATAAACGCTCTTTAAACATTTTGAAAATGAAAAGATATTTTAAAAAATTCAAACGCTTTTTCTCTCATACTCTTTGGAAAA
>JAHEBK010000252.1 GCA_024642295.1 Flavobacterium sp.
AATGAATAATTTGATATGTGATAAAAAGAAAAAACCCTTAAAATCATACGATTTTAAGGGTTTTAATTCAATTTGCTTTTCAGCTCGCGGAGAAAGAGGGATTCGAACCCCCGGACCTGTTACAGTCAACAGTTTTCAAGACTGCCGCATTCGACCGCTCTGCCATTTCTCCAGTATGTCGCTATCATTTGCTGATTGCGAGTGCAAATATAAGCACCTTTTTCGGTTTACAAAAACAATTTAGATAAATTATTTAGGTATTTTTAAAACTATTTTTTAAACGATTCATTTTCTATACTTTAAAGAAGCGAAAATTTTTAAAAAATACTTTAAAAGGTCTTAGTAGTTTACATATTCGGTAATTTCTAAACCGTATCCAATCATTCCAACACGTTTTCCTTGTACTGAATTGGACACTAATCGGATTTTAGAAATATCAATATCATGAAGAATCTGTGCACCAATACCAAAATCTTTACTGTCAATAACAATTTTTGGGGCTTTCATTTCTCCTGATTCCTGTAGCGCTTTCAATTCAGTAAGACGACTAATTAGATTGACTGCTTGCATATCTTGATTAATAAAGATAAAAGCGCCTTTTCCTTCGTCGTTTATGACTTTAAACATATCGTCTAGTTGTTGATCAACATTATTAGTTAAAGTACCTAATAAGTCATTGTTTACTTGTGAAGAATGAACTCTGGTTAATATGGGGTCACCTAAATTCCAAGTTCCTTTGGTTAAGGCAATATGAATTTGTTTGTTGGTTGTTTGTTCGTAAGCTCTCAAACGGAAAGTTCCAAAACGGGTTTGGATATCAAAATCTTCTTTTTTATGAATCAAACTATCGTGTTGCATTCTATACGCCACTAAGGCTTCGATAGAAACTAATTTTAAATTAAATTTCTCAGCTACTTCAGCTAATTGCGGTAGACGTGCCATTGAACCATCTTCGTTCATAATTTCGACGATGACACCAGCAGGATTAAATCCTGCTAACCTTGCAAAATCAATAGCGGCTTCGGTGTGTCCTGTTCTTCTTAAAACTCCACCTTGTTTAGCAATAAGTGGGAATATGTGTCCGGGTCTTGCTAAATCGTATGGTTTTGTTGTTGAGTCAACCAATGATAATACTGTTTTTGCTCTATCTACTGCCGATATTCCTGTGGTAACTCCTTTTCCTTTTAAATCTACAGAAACGGTAAAAGCCGTTTCCATTGGGTCAGTATTATTGTTGACCATCACACTTAATCCCAGTTCTTTACAACGGCTTTCTGTAAGTGGTGTACATATTAGACCGCGACCATGAGTAGCCATGAAATTAATCATTTCAGGGGTTACTTTATCGGCTGCTGCAAGAAAATCGCCTTCGTTTTCTCTATCTTCATCATCAACTACAATGATTATTTTTCCTTGACGGATATCTTCAATTGCTTCTTCAATTGTGTTGAGTTTAATTTGATTTGAAACCATGATTGGTGTTATTTTTGTTTTTGAAAGAGTTTTTTAAGTATTTTTTGTAATGGTGCAGTAATTAAATCCATATTTATGAGTCCTATATCGTTTGTAGCTCTATAGGTTAAAAAGATAGCCAATGGTGCAAGTATAAATGAGGACATCCATGCTCCTAAAAAAGGAGACAAACCATCTTCTTGAGAAATTCTTTTTCCAAAAGTGTTAATAAAGTGAAAAGAAATAAAAATTAAAACAGCAAAAACGATTGGTAGTCCAAGTCCACCTTTTCTAATGATTGCACCTAAAGGAGCTCCAATGAAAAACATTATAAAACAAGCAATTGCAATTACAAATTTATCGTAAAAAGCTAAATAGTGGTTATTAATGGTTTTTTGCTTGTTTTCTAGATTAAGTTTTGAAGCATCGATATTGTATCCTATACTTAGTAGATTGCTACTAGCGCTTGTTAGAATATTTTTTTTCTCAGTATTGTTAAATATTGATAAAATATTTTTAGGGATATCTTTTAATTTTGATATGCTATCTTTTTTAGGGATATTTTTCTTGTTATTAGTATTGACGAGGTTGGTTATACCTGTTTGAAGGCTGATGTTTTCTGAAAACGAAACTAGTTCTGTTTTCATATTTTTTTGCAATGAATCCAAGGTGTAATTCAACTCGTTCACTGTAAGCATGGTATTGGTATTGGAGACATTTTCCTCGTTTGCTTCAGGCTTGTTAAGTTGTGATAAATCTATATTAATGGTATATTTCTTAAATGAACTTTTGGCAAAAGGGAGCTTTAATCTATCTTCGTATTTTTTAGGAATAACATCTTCGTAATAGTTTCCATTATTCAAAACAAGTTTCAAAATACTGGATTCTTCACTACTAATTAATTCTCCATTTTTAGCCTTTATTACTGTTTTACTGCCATCTCCCATTGAAGATTTCTTATGGATAGTAATTCCTGTTAAGGCATTCCCGTTTTCTCCAGACTTTTTATTGACTTTAATATTGTAGATGCCAACGTTGCTGAATTGTCCTTCAGTAATGGCTAATGCTGGCTTTACTTGAGCAATGTTTTTTCTAAAATTAATAAACTTATATTCAGCAAATGGAATAACATTATTGGCAAAAAAGAAAGCAATTATACTGAGAACGAATATAAAAATAGTAAGACCTCTTAGTGCTCTTTGTAAAGAGATACCTGATGATTTCATAGCTGCAAATTCATAATTTTCGGCCAAATTCCCAAAAGTCATGATGGAAGCTAGTAATATCGACAGTGGTAGAACGAGCGGAACTATTCTAGGCATGGAGAATAACAAGAATTTTATAATCATTGTTATGTCTAAATCTTTCCCTGCTAATTCGGCTATAAACAACCAAATTGTTTGAAGTATGAATATAAAAAACAGGATTACAAATACCGAGGCAAATGTGATCAGGAATGTTTTTAATAAGTATCTGTCAAGTATTTTCACTTACCTTTTTTAATCTAATTTATTGATGTAGTAATTTGGATATTTACTTTGCGCAAAGGTAAAATGATTTTTTGATAAAGGTTGGTTGGTTTTAAAAGAATTAACGGTTAAAGTAGTTTTTGTTCCTTTTTTACCAATTTCTATTAAATTGTAGATGTGTTTTGTTTGAACATCAATTCCTAGAAGGATTTCTTTTCGTTGATCTTTAGGGTTGGTAGGAACTAATTTGATGTATTGAATTTTTCGTCCTCTCACATCTTGTACAATATCCATAGAATAACGGTAACCACTATTAAAAAAAGTTAACATTTTAGAGGGAGTAATTGCATTATCGTCTTTTTCGTTGAAATTAGAAATAGTAATTTCTTCATCTTCTGGAACAATAGTGTAGGTTTTTTTTCCATCAAACATTTTGGTGATTCCCATGAAATTCAAAACATATTGATTGCCTTTCATTGTAACATTTCCTTTGCTGTCTTGATTGATGTTTTCTTTTGCGTTGTTAAGGCAGTATTTAAAATCGATGGCGATAGTGTTGTAGCTTTTTACTTTGGCTGTAACTTGATCCAAAAGTGCTTTGGCTTTTTTATCTTGTGCTTGTAAAGTAAGGCAGGTAAAAAGGATAAAGAATATTGGAATAATTTTTT
>JAHEBK010000253.1 GCA_024642295.1 Flavobacterium sp.
ATCAACACAACACAATCTTTTGCTACGTGTCATTGCTAATTCAAAACCTTTTTTAGCCAAACGTTGTACTTCATGTCTTGTATACACGCAGTTATCATACGCCGTTTCTCCACCGTCTTTTCTTCCTTTTTCTCCAAAATAAATACCACCTGTTAATTCTCTCAAAAAAACTAAATCAGTACCTTCAATACGCTCTCTTTTTAATGGAGATTTATCCAATAAAGATGGGAAAGTAAAAGTAGGCCTTACGTTTGCGAACAAACCTAATTTTTTACGCATTAATAACAAACCTTGTTCTGGACGTACTGGTGCAGAAGGATCGTTATCGTATTTAGGGTGACCAATAGCTCCAAAAAGAACGGCATCCGAATTGACACATATCTCATGCGTTTCATCAGGATAAGGAACTCCCACAGCATCAATAGCACAAGCCCCTGTAAGAGCAGGTGTCCAAGTAATTTCGTGGTTGAATTTTTTTGCAATTGCATCAGATACTTTTACTGCTTGATCAATTACTTCTGGTCCGATTCCGTCCCCTGCTAAAAGTGCGATATTTAATTTCATTATTTTTTTATTTAAAAATTTAATTATTTAAAAATTTAAAGATTTGAGTTTTAATTTTTCAATCTTTAAATTATTTTATTATTTAATTAGCAACTACATTCAACATCTTTTGCGTCGCAATAATTGCCGCTACTGTTTGATCCGAATCTAACCCTCGAGTTTTAAATTCTTTTCCGTTAGTGGTCCAAGTGATAATAGTTTCACATAAAGCATCCGAACTACTTCCTGGAGGGATTCTCACGGCATAGTCAATCAGTTTAGGCAAAATCATTTTCTTAGTTTTATAAATTTTTGCCAATGCATTCATAAAAGCATCAAATTGACCATCTCCCTGAGCGTGTTCTTCGATGATTTCTCCATCTATTTTTAGACAAAGTGTGGTCGAAGGACGCATTCCTTTGGCATGAGATAAAACATAAGAAGACACCGTTATTTTTTCTTCATAAGTGTGACTGTCTAATACATCCGAAATGATATAAGGCAAATCTTCCCTAGTAACGGTTTCTTTTTTGTCCCCTAACTCAATGATACGTTGGGTTACTAATTTTAAATCTTCATTGTTTAGTTTTAAGCCTAATTCTTGAAGATTTTTTTCAATATTTGCTTTTCCAGAAGTTTTTCCTAAAGCATATTTTCTTTTTCTTCCAAAACGTTCTGGAAGTAAGTCATTGAAATACAAATTCTTTTTGTTGTCCCCATCAGCATGAATTCCTGCAGTTTGGGTAAAGACATTGTCCCCTACAATTGGTTTGTTTTCTGAAATTCTATAGCCAGTGAAAGCTTCTACCAACTTGCTCACAGAATATAGTGATGATTCTTTGACACCAATTTTAATTTCAGGCATGAAATCATTAATTACCGCAACCGTACTGGCCAAAGGAGCATTACCTGCTCTCTCACCCATTCCGTTGACAGTGACATGTAGACCATGAACACCAGCTTTTATAGCTTCCATTACATTGGCTACACTTAAATCATAATCATTATGGGCATGAAAATCAAAATGTATAGAAGGATATTTAGTCGTAATGGATGAAATGAAATCGAAAGTGTCTGAAGGAATCAACACGCCTAAAGTATCTGGAAGCAAAATCCTTTTTATAGGCTGCGTACTAATGAAATCTAAATATTGGAACACATATTCTGGAGAATTACGCATTCCATTACTCCAATCTTCAAAATAAACATTTGTTGCAATTCCGTTTTCATTTGCCAATGCAATAGTTTCTGCGATTTCGGCAAAATGTTGTTCGGGAGTCTTTTTTAATTGATGTGTTAGGTGATTCAAAGAACCTTTGGTCAACAAATTTTGAACTTTGGCACCTGACTTTTTCATCCATTCGATAGAAAGTCCATTATCAACAAAAGTCAAAACTTCTATTTTGTCGGTATATCCTTTGGTTTCAGCCCAAGACATAATTCCTTTCACTCCTTCAAATTCACCTTCACTCACACGAGCCGAAGCAATTTCGATACGATCAACATGTAATTCTTCTAACAATAATTGGGCAATGGTTAGTTTTTCTGCAGCAGAAAAAGACACTCCTGAGGTTTGTTCCCCGTCACGAAGTGTGGTATCCATTATTTCAATTTTTCTTTTTTCCATTATCTATTAGATGCTAGTACAATTTCATTTCAACTATTTTAATGAATAGCGTCATAAAATCGTAAAAGCAGTTACCAAACTTGGTTGCAAAATCAAGCTTAGTAACTGCGTATTTATTATTGTTTTTTATTTAGTAAGGCAATTTGTCTGCAAAAGCAACAATATCTTCCTTAATGTTGGTTAGGTAATCAATATCGTCAAAACCGTTTAACATATTGTTCTTTTTGTATCCGTTGATATCAAAAGATTCTTTTTCACCTGTAGCCTTCAATGTAATCGTTTGCTCTGGCAAATTAATTTCCAATTCTGTTTTTGGATCTGCTTCGATAGCTGCAAATATTTTATCTGAAAACTCAGGGCTTACTTGCACTGGTAAAACACCAATGTTCAAACAGTTTCCTTTGAAGATATCCGCAAAGAAAGAAGAAACTACAGCACGGAATCCGTAATCGTACACTGCCCAAGCAGCGTGCTCACGAGAAGAACCAGAACCAAAGTTCTTTCCACCAACCAAGATTTTTCCTGAGTAAGTTGCATCGTTTAATACGAAATCAGCTTTTGGAGTATCGTCTCCATTGTATCTCCAGTCTCTAAAAAGGTTGTCTCCAAAACCTTCACGTTTCGTAGCTTTCAAGAAACGAGCTGGAATGATTTGGTCTGTATCTACGTTTTCAATAGGTAGTGGCACTGCACTACTGGTAAGGATATTAAATTTATCGTATGCCATTTGATTTTTGATTTTTGATTAACGATTTTTGAATTCAGATTTGCTCTGTGGCAATAGAAATGTCAAAAATCTAAAATCATATTTTTTTTATAATAATTAAATATTTTCAAAAGAACCAAAATGTGATAACGATTGACTTTTAAATCTAAAATCAAAATCGTTAATCATCATTCATAAATCTTTTACATCAACTCTCTTGGATCAGTCAATTTTCCAGTAACCGCTGCTGCTGCTGCCATAATTGGAGAAGCTAACAATGTTCTTGAACCTGGACCTTGACGACCTTCGAAGTTTCTGTTTGAAGTACTTACTGCATATTTTCCAGCAGGTACTTTATCATCGTTCATTGCTAAACAAGCTGAACAACCTGGTTGACGCAATACAAATCCTGCTTCAGTAAGAATATCTAAAATTCCTTCTTCTTTGATTTGTGCTTCAACAACGTGAGAACCTGGAACCAACCAAGCAGTAACGTTATCCGCTTTTTTACGACCTTTTACAATTTCAGCAAAAGCTCTAAAATCTTCAATTCTTCCATTCGTACAACTTCCTAAGAAAACATAATCAATCGGTTTTCCAATCATTACATCATCTTCGCTAAAGCCCATATAAGCTAACGATTTTTTGTAAGTTTCGGCTCCACCTTCCACTTGGTTTGCAGATGGAATATGTTTAGAAATACCAATTCCC
>JAHEBK010000254.1 GCA_024642295.1 Flavobacterium sp.
TCCTGAAATAAATACCATCCCAATTGTTATTGGAATTTTATTCGTGTTGTTTACAATTCAACAATTTGGAACCAAATTAGTAGGTAAGTTTTTTGCGCCTATGATGCTCATCTGGTTCAGCATGCTTGGAATTCTAGGACTTATTCAAATATCCAAATACCCAGAAGTAGTTAAAGCATTCAACCCCTATTACGCATATCATTTACTAAAGATACATCCCGATGGTTTTTTTGTATTAGGATTGGTTTTCCTTTGTACTACTGGAGCCGAAGCGCTCTATTCAGACATGGGACATTGTGGACGAAAAAACATCCGAATAAGTTGGATTTTTGTAAAAATCACATTATTGTTAAATTATTTTGGTCAAGCAGCTTATTTAATTCACCACGAAGGTCAAACATTACAAACTTTAGGTGGACAAAACGGAAATCCGTTTTACCTTATCATGGCCGATTGGTTTCAACCTATTGGAATTGTTATTGCGACACTCGCCGCTGTAATTGCTTCACAAGCTTTAATTAGTGGCTCCTTTACGCTGATAAATGAAGCGATGCGATTGAATTTTTGGCCAAAAGTAAAAATAAAATATCCAACTGAATTAAAAGGACAATTATACATTCCTTCCATCAACTGGTTATTATTTTTTGGTTGTGTGGGTATTGTTATCCATTTTGAAGAATCAAGTAATATGGAACATGCCTATGGATTAGCAATTGTTCTCTGCATGATTATGACTACTATTTTACTTAATTTCTACTTAATCATGAAAAGAATAAAATTGTATTTCATGGTTCCATTAATCACGATTTATCTTTTAATTGAATTTAGTTTTTTTATCGCCAATGTAACCAAATTTGCCGAAGGTGGTTATGTTACATTAATCATAGCAATGGTTTTGATTTCGATAATGACCATTTGGTTTTTGGCTAAAAAAATTAATAAAAATTACACCAAAATTGTAAAAATAGAAGATTATAAAAAAGTTTTGAAAGAACTAAGTGCAGACCTAAGTATTCCAAAATACGCAACGCACCTTGTTTACATGACAAATGCCAACCGTTCAGACGAAATTGAAGAGAAAGTAATGTATTCAATTCTTCAAAAAAGACCTAAAAGAGCCGATATTTATTGGTTTGTACACGTTAATATTTTGACTGAACCATACAAAACGGAATACCGAGTAACAGAAATTTTAAAAGATGATTTATACCGAATTGATTTTAATTTAGGATTTAGAGAACCTACAAAAATCAATTTAATGTTTAAAGAAGTTATCAAAGATATGGTAAAAAAAGGGGAAGTAGACATTACCAGTAGATACGAATCACTTTATAAAAATAATATTATTGGTGATTTTAAATTTGTACTTTCCGAAAAATTCTTATCCAATGACAGCGATTTATTGTGGTATGAGAAACTAGTAATGAATACTTATTTTTTCATTAAAAAAACAAGTTTGTCTGAAGAGAGCCATTTTGGTTTAGACAGTAGCTCTGTTAAAATAGAGAAATTCCCAATGGTTCTTCACGCACCTGAAATCGTTGGACTAAAAAGAGTAAAATAACAAATTTAAACTTCTAAACACAAAAAAACACTGCTCTAAACAGTGTTTTTTTTGCTAAAAAAGATAAATTCAACATTCATTATTTAAAAATTAAACTTTCAAATCAATTAATAGTACCTTTGCGGCTCAATTATTTAAAATGAGATTACACAGAAATTTAGTATACACCACAATTGACTCCTTAAACGCTATTTTTAGCGAAGGAGAATACGCTGACAAAGTGGTAGCAAGGGCATTAAAAAAAGACAAACGTTGGGGAAGTGCTGACAGGAAGTTTGTTGCCGAAACGATCTACGAAATTGTTCGTTGGAAACGATTATATGCTGAAGTTGCCGAGGTTAAAGAACCTTTTGACCGCGATAATTTATGGAGAATGTTTTCTGTTTGGGCAGTTCTAAGAGGCTATCCTATTCCAGATTGGCGTCAATTAGAAGGAACTCCTGAACGAAAAATCAAAGGACGATTTGACGAATTATCAAAAACTAGAGCTATCAAAGAATCTATTCCAGATTGGATTGACGAGCTTGGGGTTAAAGAATTAGGGGAAACTGTTTGGGCAAAAGAAATCGCTGCACAAAACCAACCCGCCAAAGTAATTCTAAGAACTAACACCCTTAAAACGACAAAAGAAAACCTAAGAGCCATCTTGATGGACTTAGATATAGAAACAGAATTCTTACCAGACCAACCTGAAGCTTTGGTGCTTAAAGAAAGAGCCAATGTGTTCATGACTGATGCATTCAAACAAGGTTTCTTTGAGGTTCAAGATGCTAATTCACAATTAGTAGCTGGTTTTCTAGATGTAAAACCAGGAATGAGAGTGGTAGACACTTGTGCTGGTGCTGGCGGAAAAACATTACACATGGCTGCTTTGATGGAAAACAAAGGACAATTGATTGCAATGGATTTATACGAAAGCAAACTCAAGCAATTAAAATTAAGAGCAAAACGTGATGGCGCTTTTAACATTGAATACCGCATCATTGATAGTACTAAAATCATCAAAAGACTTCACGAAAAAGCCGACCGTGTATTGATTGACGCTCCGTGTAGCGGATTAGGAGTTTTAAAAAGAAATCCTGATGCTAAATGGAAACTGAAACCAGAGTTCATTGACAACATCCGAAAAATACAAGCGGAAGTTTTAGAAAGTTATTCTAAAATTGTAAAACCAGGCGGAAAATTAGTTTATGCTACTTGCTCGATTCTGCCATCAGAGAACCAAGAACAAGTAGAACGTTTTTTAACTACTGATATTGGCAAAGAATTTACATTTGTAAAAGACCATAAAATCCTCGCTCACGAATCAGGATTTGACGGATTCTATATGGCTTTATTGGAACGAAAAGTACGTTCATAAACAGAAAAACTAAAAATAAATTTTAGCTACAGTAACCAAAAAACACCCAATTCAACTTATAGAATTGGGTGTTTTTTATTATTATATAGTTCTCGATTTTAAACCAAAATAGAAGCAAATTCCACTCGCACCGAACCATCTTCATCGATATGCGTAAGTTTAACTTCTTGTAAGGTGTTAGCTAATTCTGGATTCCAAGGCGTTTTTACTTTTACATAATTCTCCGTAAATCCGTGAATGTAACCTTCTTTATTTTCTGATTCAAATAATACTGTTCTATTTGTACCTATTTGGCTTTCATAAAAAGCACGACGTTTTTTAACCGATAAACCTCGAAGCATTTTACTGCGTTTCGCACGGACATTAGCCGGAACAACGCCTTCCATTTCCGCAGCTTCCGTATTGTCTCTTTCAGAATACGTAAAAACATGTAGGTATGAAATATCCATTTCATTCAAGAAATGATAGGTTTCTAAGAAATGTTCGTCAGTCTCACCAGGGAAACCTACAATCACGTCAACACCAATACAGGCATGAGGCATTACTTCACGTATTTTGTTCACACGCTCTGTATACACTTCGCGTTGGTAACGACGCTTCATCAATTTCAAAATATCATTGCTACCAGATTGCAATGGCACATGAAAATGTGGTACAAAAGTT
>JAHEBK010000255.1 GCA_024642295.1 Flavobacterium sp.
ATTAATAGCAACGTTTTTGAACATCGGTAATTTATAATTGGGCATTTCGACTACAAAAAAGGTTTTCCCTTTTATGTTCATTATTTTATTCAAAACATAAGCCGAAAAAATAGCCATTCCAAAACCTAATAAATACAACAACATTAAGGTTAGACCTTGCAAATTAAGGAATCCAAGCACATAATTGTCGGGAATAACCAAGGCAATAATAATGGCATAAACAGGTAATCTGGCGGAACAAGTGGTAAATGGTGTTACTAAAATAGTAATCAATCGTTCTTTCCAGTTTTCAATATTTCGAGTTGCCATTATAGCCGGAATTGCACAGGCAGTTCCTGAAATTAAAGGCACAACACTTTTACCAGACAAACCAAATTTACGCATGATTTTGTCCATCAAGAAAACCACGCGACTCATATAACCACTTTCTTCCAAGATGGAAATAAATAGGAATAGAAACGCAATTTGTGGAATAAAAATCAAGATTCCTCCAATTCCAGGAATAATTCCTTCGGCTAGTAAATTCGTAAAAACACCTTCGGGTAAGTTTGTAGCTGCCCATGAACTTAAAGAAGCAAAAGAGGCGTCAATAAAATCCATCGGTATTTTGGACCATTCAAAAATGGATTGGAAAATAATAAATAAAATCGCAAAGAATATCGCGTAACCCCATACTTTATGAGTCAAAACACGATCCAGTTTACTACGAAAGTCTCTAGCAACGGCAACATCCACTTTCAATCCTTCCTTCAAGACATCATTGATAAATTGGTATCTTTTGATGGTTTCTTTTTGTTGCAAACGTTTTAAATCAGAATGAGATTTGGTAAACGAACTTTGGATTTCCTTACGCTCTAAGTTCAAAAAGTTCACATCTTGCGTAATGACCAACCAGAGTTTGTATAGCAACTGATTTGGGAAGGCTTTACGCAAACTATCAAAATATTCGGGCGCTATTACAGAAGCATTCAAACAAGGCTCGTTCGAAATGGATTTATAAGTAGTAATTAATTTTTTTAATTCGGCAATACCAAAACCTCTTCGTGAACTGACTAAGGCAATTTTAGTTTTCAAATGTTCTTCTAGGTAGGGAATATCCAGCGTAATCCCTTTTTGTTCCATTCTATCTGCCATATTGATGACTAAAATAGTTGGAATCTCGAGATCTTTGATTTGTGTAAACAGCAGTAGATTTCGTTTTAAATTTTCCACATCCGTTACTACAAGCGCAACATCAGGATATAATTTATCGTTTTTATTCAACAGCAATTCAATAACCACATTTTCGTCAATCGAACTAGCGTTTAAGCTATAGGTTCCCGGTAAATCGAGAATATTCGCTTTGATGTTATTAGGTAATTTACAAAACCCTATTTTTTTCTCAACGGTGATTCCTGGATAATTCCCTACTTGTTGGTTCAAACCAGTTAATTGATTAAAAACCGAAGTTTTCCCCACATTAGGGTTTCCTATTAAGGCAACATTAATATTCTCGTTAATCATTTTAAAGTTTGATTTGGACTAATTCAACTTCAATTTCAGCGGCAGTTTCCACTCGAATAGCAAGATGAGAGCCATTAATGTCTAAATACAAAGGATCTCCAAAAGGAGCAATTTGCAACAACTCCACTACATTACCCGGCAAACAACCCATTTCGAGTAGTTTTAACGGAATAACATCAATATCAAAATCCTTGATAATGGCTTTTTCGCCTTTTTTGAGAGAATTGATTGTGGTACGCAAGTCTTATTTAGATTGAATTAAGATTGCAAAAATACATATTATAATACGAATACGAATGATATTTATCATTTTTATGGCTTTTGTAGCCTAAAAATGAAGCTCGAAAAGGATGTTTTTTCATCAATGGTAAATCAGGAAAGTTTATTTGAATACCCGTTTACATTTTCTTAATCACATAAGTCACAATCCCCCAAATGATTAATTGGTTTTCATCGGTTACTTTAATGGGTGTGTAACTGGCGTTTTCAGGCATAAGGTACAAACAATCTTTTTCCAACTGGATGCGCTTTACGGTAAACTCGCCATCGATAAAGCAAACGGCGATTTTATTATTTTGAGGTTCTAAACTTCTATCTACGACCAACACATCTTTATCATGAATTCCAGCATCCATCATCGAATTGCCTTTGACTTTAATATAAAAAGTAGCCAATGGATTTTCGCTTAATTCCTTATTCAAATCAATGTTGTTTTCCATAAAATCAGCCGCAGGTGAAGGAAATCCAGCCGAAACCCCGTCAGGGATAAAGGGAATTCGCAAATCACTTTCGTAATCTGGTTTATAGAATAAGAGTTTATTTTCTTTTTTAGCCGACATTGATTTCTAGAATATCTTTAAAATTAGTAGTGTATTTGGGCGACAAATGATTCTGGTTCATATCCCATGTTAATTTTAAATTTTGGGAAGCCAACTTAATTTTAGTATCTCCGAGCTTGTGATTAATTCGGTCCATTACTTTCATCAAAGCCAAATGTTTGGGGTTTTCATCTTCAAAAAGTTGGAATTGCTTTCTGTTTTCGTCTACTAATTCTGTTACGATGACCCCTGCTTTTTTGAATTTCAGATGTTCATTTCCTTTATGTAATTGTTTCAACAAGCGAACGGCAGCATTAGCAATTGTCAAACTAGAATGTGTTCCAAAAGGCAAATTGACAGCCGCATTAAAATAATATTGATTCGTTTCTACACGGTGTTTGTCAATCACTAGCATCACAATAATAGTGTGGCAACAGGATTTTTGCTTGCGTAACTTTTCGGCACAAACGACAGCAAAAGTGGTTATTCTTTCGCGCAGCAAATCAAAATCGGAGATTTGTTTGGGAAAACTTCTAGTTACCGAAATGCTTTTCTTTTGTTCCACAATAGGCTCTAAGTCTAATACTGATTTTCCTTCTAGCTCATATTTCAATCGCATGCCTATGACACCCATTTCTTTTTTAATCCAAGCTTCATGTTGTGGCTGAATAAAATCATAAGCCGTATGTATGTTTCGCAATTTCACTTTTTTGATGGTTCGGTAGCCAATGCCCCAAACATCCTCGATTTTAGTCCATTTGAGTGCTTTAATGCGTTTCTCTTCGCTGTCTATAATATACACTCCTGAGGTACGGTCTTGGAATTTCTTTGCGATTTTATTCGCGACTTTTGCCAATGCTTTGGACGGAGCAAAACCAATACAAACGGGCAGACCAACCCATTTATGAATGCGTTGTCTCATTTGGACTCCATAATCATGGAAATCAGTTACGGAAAGTCCATCGAAATTTAAGAATGCCTCATCGATACTGTAAATTTCAAGATTAGGCGTGAATTGTGATAAAATCGCCATCACGCGGTTGCTTAGATTTCCGTAGAGCGCATAATTTGACGAAAATACCTGTACGTTTTTCTCTCGAATCAAGTCTTTGATTTGGAATGCAGGTGCTCCCATGGGAATCCCAACTTCCTTAGCTTCATTACTGCGCGCTATTACACATCCATCATTATTGGACAAGATAGCCACTGGCTTTCCGTTCAATTCAGGACGGAAAACTCGCTCGCAAGAGGCGTAAAAGTTA
>JAHEBK010000256.1:0-3160 GCA_024642295.1 Flavobacterium sp.
GCAAGGAAATAACGATTGATTTTGTTGGTTATCAATGCCTAAACTGTCAAAAAAAGAAAAAGATTTACCGACAAGGTTTTTGTTACGAATGCTTTTATTCCAGTGCGGCAGTGGGGGATTGGATTATGAAACCAGAATTGAGTACAGCACATTTAGGAATTGCTGATAGAGATTTAGAATACGAACAGAAAGTACAATTACAACCACATATTGTTTATCTCGCTTTGTCAAGTGAGGTAAAAGTAGGAGTGACTCGTAAAACACAAGTGCCTACACGATGGATTGATCAAGGAGCAAATGAAGCGATTACGATTGTGGAAGTACCTAATCGCTATCTGGCTGGAATTACGGAGGTAGCCCTTAAAGATCATTATGCTGATAAAACCAATTGGCGTAAAATGTTGACTAACGATATTGAAGCTGTTGACTTGGTCGCGGAACGATTAAAACTTGAAGCGTTAATTCCTGATGAAGTTCGTGATTATTTTATTTTGGATAAAAATGATTTGTATCAAATGGATTATCCAGTGCTAACCTATCCATCGAAAGTAAAAAGTTTAAATTTAGATAAAACTCCTTCTTTTCAAGAGAAACTGATGGGGGTAAAAGGACAGTACCTTATTTTTGAAGATAATACGGTTTTTAATATTCGAGGTTCTGAGGGGTATGTAGTTCAGATTACGGTTTAAAAAAGTAAAGCCTAAAAGAAACGTCTTTTAGGCTTTACTTTTTTTATTCTGCAGGTTTGGGTTCTTCTGCAGGTTTTTTCTTTTTATTGAAAAATCCATTTAAAAGATCAGTAGCTTTCGCTTTTATTTCTTCTTTTGCTTTTTCTTGCACTTCAGGTTTGGTAGTTGGAATTATCGTTTTAGTAGTATCACCAGCTGGTTTATTTTTGTTGATGAGGTCAGTCAATTTTGAAGTTCCTTTGCTAATCAAGGCTGTTTTTTGTTGTTGTACCAATTGATTGGTCAAGTTGGTCACAGCTGTTTTCATATCCGTTGTTATTTTTGGATTCGAAAAATTACCTGTCATCACGGCGTTAATCGGAATGTTTTCTAGTTTGGCGGCATCGGCAGGCGTTAATTTGGCAATCAAAGCATTGGCTTGTGTACCAAGATATTTTGCTGGTACGTCAAACTTTAAAGTATAGTTCATGCTTTGGTCAAAACCATGCGAACCACCAATGGTTGCTTTGATGTCTTGGTATTTAATATCAAAGGGTTTTACATTCACTTTTCCATTTTCAAAAGTAATAGCTGCTTTTAAATCATTCAAATTAATCTTGCTTAGATCAAGAAAGTTAATGTTTGAGGTAAGTGCAGTTAGTAAGGTGGAATTTTTAGAATTAATAGTAGTAGATAGCAATTGTCCCAGTAAATCACCAGTTAGTGTTTTTAAGTCAGGGCTCATTTCATCCGTTAAGTTTCCGTTTAATTTAATGGTCGAATTTAGTTTTCCATTGATAATTCCAGCAATTGGAGCGATTTTTTTCAACATGTCAAGTTGCGTAAACGATTGTGCGATGTCAACTTGATTGAGTCCTAAATTCATGTCAAAGACTGGTGTTTTTCCTTTGGTAGAAACCGAACCATTCAGTCCAATATTTCCTCCGAAAAGGGAGGTTTTAATATTCTCCATGGTTACTTTTTCATCTTTTACGATTAGTTTTCCCGAAACATCTTTCAAGGTTAGATTATCATATAAAACCGTATTCGCTTTGGCGGTAAGCGTACAATTCAAGAAAGCCGGAATCTTCATGGCGTCGGCGGGTTTCTTATTCTCGGCTGCTGCTTTTGCCGGTTCTTCAGTGGTCATGAAATCACTAACGGCTAATTGATTCGAGTTCAAGTTGAAGTTTCCTTTTAATTCTTGGTTTTTGAAAATAAAGCCATAAAAATTTTCCAAAACTCCAGTGACACTCATATCACTTCTTCCGGTCGAAGCGTTAAATTGCTTTAAGTTGACTTGGCTCGGGTTAAATTGAACCATTGCCATCGCAATATTCAGCGCTTTGCCATTCTCATCAGTATATTTGAATCCCGAAAGACTCATATTACCAGCATTGTAAATGTTTTGGTATTCGCTTTTTTCTACTGAAGCCATGTCGAATTTGGTTGTCACATCTGCTTTTAAAATTCCTGACAACGGTTTGGCTAGTTTGATGGGATAGGCTTTTGATAAATTTCCTAAATTGATTGTTCCTTTTAAATCGGCATCAACTAAGGCGTTTTGGGTAACGTTTCGAATATTTGCTTTTGCATTGAAAACATCTTGGTCTATTTTGAAAGATAGTTTGTCTAAATTGACATAAGTGTCATTCAAAATTCCAGTTTCATTAATGATTTTAGTATCAATGACAATGTTTTGAACCGACTTCGGTAAGTTTGGATATTGAAAAGAAGCATTGTCAGATTTAATTTCGACATTGAATTTAGGTACGGTAGCGTCAGTATAAGTCCCTTTTGCAAAACCGATAACGCTAAAATCACCCGTGGTTTTGACATTGTCAAGACTGGAAGAATAGGCTGCAGGAATCAATCCTAAAAAGTTTTTGAAGGAAGAAGTAGGGGTTTTGAATTTCAAATCATATTCTTGTCCCTTTTCTACCATTTGAATAAAACCATCAAATTCTAATGGCAATTGATTGATTAAAGCTTTATTTTCTTTAAAAGTGTATTTGCTTTTTTCTAGATCGATACCTAAAACAGCATCCAAAGTCAAGGCTACATTTTTCATATAGTTTACCTTGTCCATGTCTAATGATATTTTGGCTGTGGATTTGGTATCCAAATCTAATTTAGAAGCAGCAAAGTCTCCTGTTCCTTCATGATTCAAGCTGTCAATCACCATTTTGATTTTCGAAGCTTGATCTGTATAGCGAAATTGAAAATTTTCGATTTTGTATTCTTGGATTTTTAGAGACAAAGGTTCGCTTTTAGCATCGTCTTTGGGTTTGTCATCTTTCAAAGCAATATCGTAATTGCCTAAGCCATCTTTGTTAAAAATAATATTGATTAAACCGTTTTTGGAAGTAATGCCTTGAATAGCAATCGATTCGTTTTTTCCTTTAAAAAGTTCCTTAACTGACATTTTTAAATTCAATTCACCCAAAGCAACAAGGGTGTCGCCTTCAAAAGGAGCTTTGTTGATAATAACT
>JAHEBK010000256.1:3170-3578 GCA_024642295.1 Flavobacterium sp.
GCAATTTTAGCTTTGATTTGGTCTTTGAAAAAATAGGGAATAGCAAATAAACTTCCTGTAAGAAGTAATAATAAGCCTCCGAATATAAGGGCGATTTTCTTTAGCATAGGTAAAAGTTTTAATTTATTTGGGAAAGTATCAAAAATGTTGCCGTAATAGTCAAGTGAAAATACAATAGTATAAAAAAGTTAAATCGTAACGTTTTTGTAAAAAAAATCGATTTGAATAACTTCCAAACCGATGTTGTTTTTTATTGAATATCAATTTCATAAGGCATTATTGCTTGGATGCCTTTACGTGCTTGAAGTCGTTTGACTTGCTCGATGATTTTGTAGTTTTCGGATCCAATTTCTTCTTTGATTATATCGGATTTGGATTGACCGAATGGCATTTTTGCTAAAAAATCAT
>JAHEBK010000257.1 GCA_024642295.1 Flavobacterium sp.
AACTTCCATACCCAATGGGTAAGGAGATGTTTGTGCTTGGTATTTTATAAAGTCTTGATTCAATTTATTTTTTTAAACTGTAAATTTCATAAAGTTTTTGGATGCTATATTGTAACTGACCACCAAAATCGAATTACTATTCACTAATCACTTCTTTTTCTTTTTCTTATCGTAATCTAAAGTTTCCTTTCGAATTTTCATTGGGACATTGATTTGTCCTTTTTGGATTTCACCCTCTTTGACTAGTTTTTCATGGAGTTCGTTTTCTTCGTCAGAGAAGATTTCGTCTTTGGTTTTAATGCGTTCCTCTCCTCGCCAGTTCAGCCCTCTCAGCTTTCTAGCATTTTCGGGTAATTCTTCTTCTGGGTATATATCCCCATCCACTTGTTTGTAAAAGGTAATGGTTTCGGCAGTATTGTTTTCTAAAATCATGTTGATTTTACTGCTCACATTTTTATTAATTCCAATAAGTTCCTGAGCATCATTACGCATATAATAAATGACTTCGGCATTTTTGATGACATCTACCTCATGGAGTTTCCCTTCAATAAATTTCCCATATAAATTGAGCCCTTTTACTTGGTTGTACCCCGTTCCTAACGTGTCTTTGGAAACCATAAATGTATTGTTGAGTACTTTTAGGGAGTCGAGTTTTCGGGTGGTATTATTGCCTATTAAGTGCATTATATCTCCAGTAATTTGGTTTTGTCCATTCCAAAGTATCGGATTTCCTATGAGTTTTGTCAGAGCTTCTTTAGCGCTAGAATGCAAAGAATCGCATTTTCCACTCATATCCATTTTAAAGAAACGAACATTGTTAAAAGCGCGAATTATTCGATTGCCTTCAGGACCTGTTACCATCAATCTTTTTCCATGAATATAAACAGAATCCTTATCGACTAAGTTGATGGCTACGGCTCTTTTAGTCACAAAAAGTGAATCTTTCTTTTTGAACATTTCAGCATAATGTCCTTTGACGATTCCTTTGTTGATAGTGTCAGTGATTTTTACATTTCGTGTGGCCGAGGCAAACTCTTTGTTACGGTCGTAATACAAACTATCACCTTCAATTAGGCGGTCATCATAGCGAATATATGATTTCCGGAGGAAGTGCGCCAAATTCTTTTTGGTATCATAAAACCCTTTTTCGGTATAAATATAATTAGCTTTACTAGTAATGGTTGAAGGGCCAAAAAGATACGAATGTCCTGAATTACTGAAATAATCCAAATGATTCGATTTAATCACATACGTTGGATTTGTAATCGTTACTGCAGTCAAAAACTGAAACTTTTTCTGCTCTACATAATAACGTCCCGACTTTGATTTTAAAATATTTTCGCGGTTCGTAATCGTACCGTTTGTGTTGTAATAGACTTCTTGAGTATTTCGATTAAAATTGATAGTATCCGTTACCAAAGTAGCATCTGGCGAACTCATCACTGCATTTCCTGTTGCAAATGCCTGCTTCATGTTTCCGTTATACTCCGCATATTTACTGTTGAGGTATAAGGTGTCGCCTTGTACAATTTGTACATTTCCAAAAGCTTTTATGTAGTTTTCTTTTTGAAAATAATAAGCCTTATTACAGGTCAAAACAATTCCGTCATGCAGGACACTCACATTTCCGGTAAGTAAAAAAGCATCGGGTATTTCGGTTTCATTGACATCTGCAAAGTCTGAATGCTCAATGATGATTTTCTTTGGTGTTTGCGCCTCCATACTATTGGGGCTGAGTAAAACCAAACAAAAACTGATATAAAAAAGGAATTGCTTCAATGGATTTATTTTTTGCCAAATTTAGGAAAATCCAAGCAATCCACACTCCAAAACAGTTCAAGTTTTCAAAAGATACTCATAAAGTTTTGCTAATGCGAATCCTTGGGGTACACATCAAAAACTTAAGCAATTATTTCCTAAAAGTAAGACTGAGCTTGTCGAAGACAGTAGTTTTCTAGATTAGGCTAAAAAAAAAGCCTGAAAACTAGCTGTTTTCAGGCTTTTGTAAAAGTATGATAGTGTTATTTTGCTGCTTGATGCACGACAACTTGAGGGAACGGGATTTCGATTCCTTCTTTATCGAAAGCAATTTTAAGTCTTTTACGGAGTTCACCTGTAATTTCAAATTGACGGGAAGGCACGGTTTCGCCCAAAATTTTGACCATTATTGCTGAGTCGGCAAAATCATTGACACGCAAGAATTGTGGTGTTTTGAGGATTAGGTCTTTCCAAGCAGGATCATTGGCAAGGGCATCTCCTGTTGTGTTGATAATCTTGATGAGTTGCTCTAAATCAGTGCTATAACCTACACCTATGTCAAGATTGATGCGGGCGTAATCTTTAGATAAATTAGAAACGGTTTTGATTTCGCCATGAGGGACATGGTGTACGGTTCCGTCAATGTCTCTCAAAGTAGTTTTGCGAAGGGTAATGACTTCTACTGAACCTCCTAAAGTATCGAATTTGACGATATCACCAATACGGTATTGGTTTTCAAGAATGATAAAAAGTCCTGAAATAAGGTCTCGAATAAGGTATTGTCCACCAAAACCAAACGCCAATCCTACGATTCCCGCGGCAGCTATTATTGGTGCAATTTCGATTCCAAATTCACTTAAAATCATCAATGAACTTACTAGGATGATGATGATTTTAGAAGTAGTGGAGAAAATTTGGATAAGAGTGTTTTCTCTTTTTTCTTCGGCTTCTTTCGTATGATGTTTTTCAGGTCTTACGGCTAAGCGAACCGCTTTTTCAATAAAACGAATGATGATTTTATGAAGAAAAAAAGCAGCCACGGCTATAAAGACCACTTTGAGTCCGTTGGTCATTAACCATGGGATGATTTGGTCAGCGTATTTTTCGGCGTATTCTTGTGTTTTTTGAATTAAAAAATCGGTTTTCATAGTATTATTTTTTTGCAAATTTAAAGAATGTGAATTTGGACTCAGAAAAATAGCTGTTAAGTTTTATATAAAATGAAGTAATGTGTGGTTGAAGGTTTTTTTAATACATAGGTTTATAGCTACTTTTGTTAGTTATTGAGTCGCATTCTGCAGAATATTAATCCTAAGTAACAAGAAAGAATCAATGTCGTGTTTTTTTAAAACCATATAAGAAATATTAGGTCATATAAGTTGAGGAGTCTTTCTCCTATGTTCTTTAATGTTATATGTTAGAATGTTTTTTTTATTGTTTGAAAATATGACATTAAATTTTGACCAGTACTTATGTCTATATGTGTAAAAAAATAGTGTGTTAAATAAACAAAAAGTCCAAAAACCGATTGATTTTTGGACTTTAAATTTTATAGTAAGATATTTATTTAGGAATTAAATATCGTCAAAATCAATGTCGGTGAAACTTGATGTTTGAGGAATTACTTCATCATCAGTTGCTACTTTGTCAGTAACATACTCTTTTTTGAAATCTCTTTGGTGTCTTTCAGAAATTACTTCTTCTCCTTTGTGGTTCAAGACATAAGATGTCATTTCTTCTAGAATTTCAGAAAAAGCAGTGAAATCCTCTTTGTATAAATATATTTTATGTTTTTTGAAGTGGAAAGATCCATCT
>JAHEBK010000258.1 GCA_024642295.1 Flavobacterium sp.
GTTCTACTGTGAACTAACGTAACCGTTGAATCTCCAGGATATCCTTTGCGACTCATCAAAATACTCATTGGCCGACCTACAATATGGCTACGACCAATCACTACGGTATGTTTTCCTGAAGTTTCTACTTTATAACGTTCTAGTAATTCCATTATTCCAAATGGTGTCGCTGGTAAAAATGTTTCCATTTCCAAAGCCATTCTTCCAAAATTGGTAGGATGAAAACCGTCAACATCTTTTTCTGGATTTATTGCTAGAAGTATTTTTTCTTCATCAATATGTTTGGGTAATGGTAATTGAACAATATAACCGTCCAAATTATCATCTTCGTTAAGATCTTTTATTTTATTCAATAAAGCTTCTTCTGTAATATCCTCTGGTAGACTTACTAGCGTTGAGTCAAATCCAATTTGTTCACAAGAACGCACTTTACTCCCAACATAAGTCAAACTAGCCCCATTTGTACCAACAATTACAGCGGCTAAATGGGGAACTTTACCTCCGCTGGCTTTAATTGCTTGAACCTCTAAGGCAATCTCACTTTTTATATCTTCTGATGTTTTTTTTCCGTCTAATATTTGCATTTCTAAATAAAGTTTAAAGTTTAAAGTTTAAAGTTTCATGTTCCAACAACTTGAAACCTAAAACTTGAAACAACATTTTTATCTCATTCCAGGCATACCTCCAGGCATTCCGCCTTTCATACCACCCATCATTTTCATTAGATTTTTCCCGCCTGGACCTTGCATCATCTTCATCATTTTGCTCATTTGGTCAAACTGTTTCATCAATTGATTGACTTGCTCAATTTTAGTTCCAGAACCTTTGGCAATTCTAGCTTTTCTTTTGACATCAATCGTTGCTGGTTTTTTTCTTTCTAATGGAGTCATGGAATGAATAATCGCCTCGATATGTTTGAATGCATCGTCTTCAATTTCTACATCTTTCATAGCTTTTGAAGCACCAGGTATCATTCCGACCAAGTCTTTCATATTACCCATTTTTTTCACTTGTTGAATTTGAGTCAAGAAATCATCAAAACCAAATTCGTTTTTAGCAATTTTCTTTTGTAATTTTCTTGCTTCTTCTTCATCAAATTGCTCTTGAGCTCTTTCTACTAAGGAAACAACGTCTCCCATTCCGAGGATACGTTCTGCCATACGCACTGGATAGAATACATCAATAGCATCCATTTTTTCACCAGTACCTACAAATTTAATTGGTTTATTAACCACCGTTTTGATAGACAATGCAGCTCCACCGCGAGTATCACCATCTAACTTCGTTAAAATAACACCGTCAAAATTTAAGATATCATTGAAGGCTTTCGCAGTATTTACGGCATCCTGACCTGTCATCGAATCGACAACAAACAAGGTTTCTTGTGGTTCAATTGCTTTGTGTACACGTGCAATTTCGTCCATCATTTCTTTATCGACTGCTAAACGACCAGCTGTATCGACAATCACCACATTAAAACCATTAGCTTTAGCGTGTTTAATCGCATTTTGAGCAATTTCGACAGGGTTTTTATTTTCTGGCTCTGAATATACTTCAACCCCAATAGAATCTCCCACAACATAAAGCTGCTGGATTGCCGCTGGACGGTAAATATCACAAGCCACTAAAAGTGGTTTTTTATTCTTTTTTGTTTGTAAAAAATTATCCAATTTACCAGAAAAAGTAGTCTTTCCTGACCCTTGTAAACCTGACATTAAAATAATAGACGGATTCCCTGAAAGATTTACTCCAGCAACATCACCACCCATTAATTCAGTCAACTCATCTTTGACTAATTTCACCAACAACTGACCCGGCTGAAGCGTTGTCAAAACGTCTTGACCAATCGCTTTTTCTTTTACTCTACTTGTAAAATCTTTGGCAATTTTAAAGTTAACATCGGCATCAAGTAATGCACGACGCACTTCTTTTAAGGTCTCGGCAACGTTTACTTCCGTAATTTTTCCGTGTCCTTTTAATATATGAAAGGCTTTGTCTAGTTTATCGCTTAAATTATCAAACATGATATTATTGTTTTTTAGGAAGTGCAAATATAATATAAAGTTCTTTAGCTTCAAAGGTTGTAAGTAGCAAAGCGACAAAGATTAACTATGTTCTTATTTGTTAAAAAAATGCTCCATTTTAAACAACAAAAAAGGCTAGACGAATCTAACCTTTAGGACTTTACTATTTTTATTATTTCGAAATTTTAACTCAAACTTAAATTTTGATATACAAATTCATCTTCCAAATTTTCTTCTACTAAGTACTCAGTTAATTTTGAAATGTTCCCCACAACTTCGCCAATCACAATAATGGCTGGTGATGAAATTTGTTGGTCTTTTACTAAGTCTGCAATGGAACTAATCGTACCAATTACTTTCTTTTGGTCTGCTCTTGTTCCATTTTGAATAATCGCAATAGGCAAATCATCGGTTCTATTAGACTGATAAACTGATACAATTTCGTCTAGTTTATGCATTCCCATTAAAACAACAACAGTTGCTGAAGATTGTGATGCCAAAGTAACATCTTTTGACAATTTATGGTCAGATGTTGTTCCTGTGATTACCCAAAAACTCTCTGCTACTTTGCGCTGTGTTAAACTAATACCATTCAAGGCAGGCACTCCCATTGAAGAAGAGATCCCTGGAACAATTGCCGTTTCTAGCCCAAATTGTTGTGCATATTCTATTTCTTCGCTTCCTCTTCCAAAAACAAAAGGATCCCCACCTTTTAAGCGCACTACATGTCCGTGTTGTTGTGCCATAGATACAATAAGCGCATTGATTTGGTCTTGCGTATAAGCGTGACATCCTAGACGTTTCCCCACAAAAACAATTTCAGCATTTGGAGCATATTGCAATAAGTCTTCATTTACCAATGCATCATACAATACTACATCAGCAGCTTCTAAAGCTTTTATTGCTTTCATCGTGATTAACTCTACATCTCCCGGACCCGCTCCTACAATCGTTAACTTTGGTGTATTGGACTTATTCATATTATTTTCATTTAAGAATTTGAAGACAGCAACTGTTCGTTCTAACTTTTAATGTCAAGAATCGACTATTCTATTTCCAAATTTAATTCCTAATCAGTTAAACTACGTATTTATTTAAACAAATATAAGTATTAATACGTAATAAAACTAAAAAGAGTTCGAATTTTAAGTACTAATCAAACCAAAAGTTTCTTTTAGCAACTATTTCATACAATTAATAAGGTGACTATATAATCTTTTTTACCGCAAATTGCTTCGCCTATTCACTTTCGCACGGGTGGCTAATTTTATTTAAACTTTTGATTGTAAATAAATCGTTTCAAGCGGAAATAGCGCAAATTTATTCACATCATACAATCTAAAATAAAATCTGCGAATTAGCGGTTGTTTCTATTTATGTTTACTATACAAAAGATTGCAATGCTTTTTCGATGATACGCAAACAATCCTTTATTTGCTCTTCAGAAATAACTAATGGCGGTGCCAAACGAATTTTATTTCCATGTGTGGGTTTTGCTAACAAACCTAAATCTCTAAATTTCAAGCAAATTTCCCAAGC
>JAHEBK010000259.1 GCA_024642295.1 Flavobacterium sp.
TTCGGGCTGGGGCAAGAAACGTTATTTGTTATTTAATCGCTTTATTTCAGCATCGGTAAAGTTCTTAATTTCTTTGGCTTTTGCAAACTTATCAGCGTTATAATTTTGGGAATTATTTCGTGCTATTGACAAGCTGTCCCAAGCTGATTTTTTCAATTCTTTAGCATAAAAAATAATTTGACCTATATGATATGGATAATGTGCCAGTTGACGATTGATGGCTTCAAGTACAGTATGACCTTCGTTTCGGATGTAAATAATTTTGGTTAAATCCTCTGGTTGTAAGCTGTTTAAAGTAGTAAGCAAGCAATTCCAACCTTTCTCCCAAGCTTCTAAAACCGCTTCTTTGGTTGTTAATTCGTTTTCAAACTCTCCATCTCGATTACGCCATTCTTTTTCTCCGTCAGTAATCATTAAATCCGTCCAACGCGATAACATATTGCCTGAGATGTGTTTGACAATTGTAGCAATACTATTGGTGTCCTCGTTGGTTTGCTGCATCAATTGTTGAGGTTCCAGTTGTTCCATGGCTTTTTCTCCCAAAGTTTTATAGTACAAAAACTGTTTTTTGATACTTTCCAGATAGATTGTATTGATTTCCATTTTACCAAAATTTAAAGTAAACGAATTTACTAAATTTAGAGTTATTAGAAAGAGTGCGGAATTAGATATTTGTATTTCGCTCTGGAATGAGTTTGTTATTTAATAATACACTAAGCAAACTAATTGGTAATGCAACTAAAGTCCAGGCACTAATACCATATAATAGTTTAAAAAATAAGCCACTAATAGTTTGCCAAAAAGAAATGTCAAAACCTTTTTTGATTTCTTGAAAACTGATTAAAGAATGCTGAATATTGAAGATGGTTTCACCCAAGTGCACAAAAGGAATAAATAAAAGATACTGCAAAGGAGTGGCAATATAACTCACCACAATCATTATCGGTAAATTTAGTTTGAAACGCAACGCAACAACGGTTAACAAAATAGTAATCACTCCAAAAACGGGAAAGATTGTAAGCAACAAACTGACAATAATGGCATTGATGATGGCCTTTGTTTCTAGTCCTTGATAAAAAGGTGCTTTTATTTTATTAATAATTCTTTTAAGTTGAAATCGCATGAAATTTTTGTAAAAGCCAAAAATAATCATTCCCAAATTGAATCGCTACATTTCGAGGATAATTTAGCTTTATATTATAAATTCGGTTGTTAGAAGTAAGGTAATGGCTTGATTTGTAAAAATTTAAACACAAAGCCCACTAAGTTTTCACAAAGACTCCCAATGTTTTTTTTTAAGGTTTTCTGCGTTAACAAAGAGGTATACAGATTTTATGTATCTATATAATTTCTTAATTCTGTGAACCAAAAATCAGACGATTTTAATATCATATTTAGTCAATAAGCCAGGAATTCCTTGAGTCGCAAATCGCGCTTTTTTCATCGGGTTAAATTCAGGATCAATACTGTAATTATAAGCCGTTAGGAAGTTGGCTTCTTTGAGTTGGGTTTCGTTAAAAATAGCGCCCTGAAGGTTGCAATTATCAAATAAGGATTGGGTTAAATCACAATTCATAAAGGCCACTTCTTTTAGTGAACAATTGGTGAACTTGGTTTTAGGCATTTTTTTATTCGTAAAAGAAGCATAATCCAAAACAGAATCCTGAAAACTCACTTGGAACAAAAAATCATTGCAAGCATGAAATTCAATTCCCATTAATTTACAATTGGCAAATGAAACGGTTTTTAAACTTGTTCCGATTAATTTGGTCAAAGAGAGATTGCAATCAATGAACTCGCAATCCATAAAAGTATTGTTGGAGAAATCGCTATTGGAGAAATCACAGTTTTTAAAAACGCAATCTTCAAATTCTCGATTATGAACTCTTTTGTTGATAAAAGCAACTTTTTCAAAAGTCTTTTGAATGTGGATTAATTCTTCCATTAGTCGTTAAATAAAGCTTTCATGATAAATTGCAATCCTTTAAACATTAAAACGACAGCGGCAATACATGCAATGATACCAATAGCCAAAACCAAATAATGCCAAACATTTTGTTGGTTCATAAAAGCGTTATAAATCACCGATGGTCCAATAAATAATAGGGGTAAAGCCCCTGATAAATATTTGATTCCTCTGCCTAATAGCTCTTTATTTGTTCCCATCTTAAAATCTGAATTGTAAGCCGTAGCCATATTGATTTGCAACAACATTTAATTCAATATTGTTCTCGTTAAATCCTGAAGTTTTAAGTCCATTATTATAGGTATCAATGGCCTTTTGCATTTTTTTTGTTTTACCAGATAAAATAGGTATGGATGTGGCCAATGAAGCGATTCCAATATAAGTTGCACCCGATGGATATTGTACGTCTGAAACCAAACCCACAACGATATCAACAACTACCAATGCTCCTCCAAAACCAATTAAAAAACCACCTATAGCTTCTTTGTTTTTGGATGACTTGAATAATGCTGAAGCTACTGCATTTGAAGCTAATAGTTCACGTGTTTCTCTAGATGAAATTTGTTTGCCTTCTAGAAAGAAGCGACCTTTTACTTTTTCTATTTCTTGCGAAAAAGCTACAATAGATAGTAACAGGCAAATTAGAGTAAATATTTTTTTCATTTTGATGTAATATGAATTTTACTTCCAGTTGTCAACGGCTTTACGAACGCTACCATATTTACTCAATAATTCAGCTGCTTCGTCATAGCTTACAGGAATTTCACCCATAATCATTTTGACACCACGATCTACTAATTTACTATTGCTCAATTGCATGTCGACCATTTTGTTTCCTTTTACTTTTCCGAGTTGAATCATCGTAGCTGTCGAAATCATATTCAAAACTAATTTCTGTGCTGTTCCTGCTTTCATTCTGGAACTTCCGGTTACAAATTCTGGTCCGACTACCACATCGATAGGAAATTGTGCCGTTTGTGATATAGGACTCCCTGCATTGCAACAAATACTTCCGGTGATAATTCCGCTGTCATTACACATTTGTAAACCACCAATCACATAAGGCGTTGTTCCCGATGCTGCAATTCCAATCACCACATCGTTTGTGTTGATATTGAATTCTTGTAAGTCAATCCAAGCTTGGGTTGCATTGTCTTCGGCATTTTCTACAGCTCTACGAATGGCAGTATCGCCACCAGCAATAATCCCAACCACCATATCAAAAGGTACTCCAAAAGTAGGAGGACATTCTGAGGCATCTACGACTCCTAATCTTCCCGAAGTTCCTGCGCCAATGTAAAACAAACGTCCGCCTAATTTCATTTTAGCAACAATTTGGGTGACCAAAGCTTCAATGTTAGGCAATACTTTTTCGACTGCAAGAGGCACGGTTTGATCTTCTTTATTGATATTAGTCAGTAAGTCAGTTACAGACATTTTTTCGAGATGCTCGTATTTTGAGGATTGTTCGGTTGTTTTGGTGAAAGTCATCATCTTGACGTTATTTGGTTATTCGTTTATTAGAAATTTTACAAATCAAATTTTACAAAAAATACGCCAAAACAATTCCTAGGACAATCATAGAAACTTT
>JAHEBK010000260.1 GCA_024642295.1 Flavobacterium sp.
TCCCAAATAGGATTATGCCGTTGCTTGTATTCTAATAATTTATCATTATAAAGAGACATTTTGAAAGCTTTTCTAATCATTTTTTAAAATTTATTTTGTTACAACATTCCAAACTTTTGACTTTACCGATTTTCCTTTGGGACCTTCAATGGTAAGCACAACAGTCCACTCACCTGCTTTAGTATAATAATGGCTGGGATTTTTTTCGTTTGAAGTCGTACCGTCACCAAAGTCCCAATGCCAATTCCTAATATCTCCAATTGATTCATCTTTAAATACGAACCATCGTTGATCTCTATCCATTTCAACAAAAGACCAATCAGCTTCAATAGGTTTTAAAAAGCGGTCTTCTAAAGGCATTAATTTGAAAAAGTTCAAATAGGAAGCATCAGATATCATTTTAATATTATGAGCCAAATTTATAAATGATTCTATTTTCTTATTTCCATCATATTCTAAAATACACCACGAAAGACCGATATAATCATTCTCTTTTAGTTGGGATTCAGTAGAGAATTGGTAACCTTCAATCGCTGCATAATCAAATGGAGTAATCCAAAATTCCATCTTTAATTTCCCACTTTCTCCTTGTTTAAATTTATAATCAGTGGCAACATTAGCATAAGGAAAATCTTTAATCCAAGGAGCATTTCCCCAAACCATAGCCCAATCTTTATCTTTACTCGGGGTAAAAATATGGTAATTTTGAGCATGTGAACCATGGCCTTTAAAATGTAAATAATCAACAGAAAATTTACTTTTATTAGAATTAACTTTCTTAATAAATGGCCCTCCAGATAAATCAGCATCTACGACCAATTCAAAAATATCTTGAGCCAGACCTGGATCATTAAAATCCCAATAGTCGTCGTCTAATTCTACATAAAAATACAGTCTATTTAAACCCTTTACCCAACCAACTTTAACTAAAACATCTTTATCCTTTTTATTAGGTGACGCATCATTTCCAGAACGCGTGTCCTTCAATTGATCTAAATTGATAAAATAGGATTCAGGAACTACATCCCAATCACTAAAATTACCATCTATTGTTGGTATCCTATTTTTAGGAAATTGAAAAACCTTATACTCTTTGTCTGGAGTAGTAAAAGACATCAGAGTAAAAGCAACTAAAAAAACAGACAGTTGAATGAATGGATTTCTGAAATTCATAGGATGTATTTAATAGTAAAATAGTAATTCATAGAAAAATAATTATCCTTTGGTGCAATTATTCTAATAATCACACCAAAGGATAATACAAATTCAACTAGCCTTTATAAGGAACTGTCTCCGTTTCATCCACAGGATAATTCCATTTTTTAATGTAGGTCATACCGGGTAGAAATTCGTCCTTAGTTGCTTTTAATCTATCTAACAACCTCTGGTCTAACTGTTTTCTAATTTTAGCAAAATTACTATTATCTACTAAATTAATTAACTGAAAAGGATCATTTTCATTATCAAACAATAACCATGGTCCTTTTAAATCTCGGACATAAGTGTATTTTTGGGTTACTAAACCTCTATATTCTCTTGCATGATGTTTTACTCTATTCCATTGTCCAAAAGGTTGCACACATGTGATTAAAGTTTCATCACCAACATTTTTTTCTTTACCCTCAAGATAACTTCTATAATTAATCCCTTCTACAGTCTTTGGTATTTTAATATTGCATAAGCCTAAAAGCGTAGGCATAATATCCTCTGAATTCATTATGGCATTCCTATCCCCTGTTTTAATTTTAAATCGCTCAGGAATATGGTAAAGCATTGGAACTCGAATGGACTCGTTATAAGGTTGTTGTTTTTTAAATGTACCATGAGAACCTAATAAATCGCCGTGATCTGATGTAAAAACAATAATAGTGTTATCTAATTGATTGTTTTTTCTTAGGGTTTTAATAAGATTTCCAATCATATCATCAATGGCTGCAATATGGGAATAATAACCTGCTAAATCTTTCTGAACACGCTCCTTAATTGAATCAGGAACATTTTTTCTAAGTTTAATATCCTTGTAATTGAATCGTTTTTTATAGGATTCAGGCGCAGTATCATAAGGCTCATGTGGAGTTCCCCACGAAAGCATTAGTAAGAAAGGTTGATTTGAGGTTTTGTTACGATCTAAATAACTAACAGCCTCATTTGTTTGTTCAAAAGTATCATAACCCTCCCAAAATTTTCTGGTAGGGTTGTTATTATCAAAATAAGGTGAATGATTGTAATTATGTGTACATTCATTAGCTTTCCAAAACTGAAAACCTTGTCTTCTAGAAGGTGGAATAAATTGACTACGACCACGACCATCTAAATGCCATTTCCCAATAACACCAGTATTATATCCCTCATTTGAAAATACTTTACCTAAGGTAACAGCAGCAGTATCTAATTGGACATCATTCATAAAAACTCCACTTGTCAAAGGACGCTGTCCTGTCAATAACGAACCTCTAAAAGGGGTACAAACAGGCATTCCTGAAACTGCATTTTTAAAATTCACACTCATAGCGGCTAAACTATCCAGATTAGGTGTTTGAATATTAGGATCACCCGCATAACCAGTAGCTTGTGCACGCCATTGATCTGCTAAAATGATTAACACATTTGGTTTTTTTACCACATTAACATCTGAAACGTACTTCTTATTACAAGAAAAAAGCAACGTTAATAACAGACCGTATAAAGGAAACTTAATCATAGTATTATATTTTATTTAAATGATTTAATAATTGTTCTGCATAAACTTTTTGAACGGGTATTGATTTTTTATTCCCATACAAATCCTTCCATTCTTTGGGGTCTTCTTTTAGATTATAGAATTCCCCAGTTATAATATCTTCTTTAGTGTAATTTTTGGATTGCGCTTTTCTTTTTAAGACCAAAATTAATTTGTAATCTTTTGTTCGCCACATAAATGCTGCTTCACCTTCTCTTTCGTGAAGTGCTGAAAAACTTGCTTTTCTAGCAGTAGTACTCACTAAACTTTCACCCGGTAGGTTTCTTTCTTTTTTAATATTTGCAATATCCAAAAGTGTTGGTAAAATATCAACATTTTCTACAGGAGCATCTACAACACTACCTCTTTTAAATTTCTTAGGCAAAGCGGAACCAGACATTATCATAGGCACACGCACACTTGAATCATACAAATTATATTTATTAAAACGATAGTATCGTTCTCCCAGCATTTCTCCATGGTCTGATGTATAAATAATTATAGCATTTTCTAAAACTCCTTTTTGCTTAAGCGCCTCAAGTGTTCTTCCCATCATATCATCAATCCATGTGATATTTGCATAATAGCGCATGGTCATTAATCGCCACTCTTCATCAGTAGCATTTTTCCAAAAATTTACATAAAGATCTCTCCTATTAATACCTTCAGCATGAGGAGAATAATCTTTCAACCAATCGGGTTGTTGGGCATATTTGATTTTACTTAAATCGTATTTTTCTTCATATCCCTTTGGGACATTATGACCAGCATGAGGTTTCATATAGGATAAATAAAAGAACAAAGGCCTTTCATCTTTT
>JAHEBK010000261.1 GCA_024642295.1 Flavobacterium sp.
ATGATCATTGCTTTGAAAAAAACCAACTAATTTTTTCTTATTTGGCTTTTTGAAAATAACAAATGGCAAATCTTGTGCTTCTTGCTGCTTTACTTTTATAAAAAAATCTATCATGGCTTTCTTAAAATAGCTTTGTATTAATCTACAATTTTACGTATTCCTTTTATCTAAAACAATATTGGACAATTTGCATAATGAAATCAAATTCCCTTCCTCATCAGTTATTTTTATTTCCCAAAGATGTATGGTTTTCCCTTTATGAATTATTCTCGCCGTACCATAAACATAACCTTCACGTATACTTTTTAAATGATTTGCAGCGATTTCAATTCCTCTAACTTCCTGTTTTTCAGTATCAATAAATATATGCGATGCAGTACTACCCACACTTTCGGCCAAAGCAACTGATGCCCCTCCATGCAACAACCCCATTGGTTGATGTACTTTTGAATTCACTTCCATTCTCGCTACTAAAAAATCGGCACCAGCATCAACATAAATTATCTGCAAGGTCTCCATTAAAGTATTTTTTGTGATTGAATTACATATTTGAAGTACTTTTTCCTTATCAAATCCCATAGAATTTATGCTAAATATTATAAAATAAACAATACTAATATGGCAAATTAGCAAATATTATTGAATTTCAACAGTCTGAATTAAAAATCATTTACAAATCAATTTAGTTTTTTCCTATTTTTACAAAAAATCAAACACAATGCGTTATATTTCTCTATTATTTTTTGTTGGAATCCTTATTTCTATCTGCTCTTGCAGAACTGATTTTGAAACTGTAGCAAGCAATGGAAATCTAGCTTTTTCAAAGGACACCATATATTTAGATACTGTTTTTACCAATATTGGCTCCAGTACTTACGCCTTAAAAGTATACAATCAATCTAAAAATGATGTTAACATACCAACAATAAAACTAAATAGAGGTTTAAGCTCAAAATATCGAATGACTGTTGATGGAATGGCAGGAAATCAAGGTAAAGAATTTGAGAATGTAACCTTACTTGCAAAAGACAGTTTGTATATATTTATAGAAACAACGGCTTCCATTACAGATGCCAACCCTACTGATTTTTTATACACTGATAAAATTGAATTTGATTCGGGCACAAATTTACAAACTGTAGAGTTAGTCACATTGATACAAGATGCTACTTTTCTATACCCTCAAAAAACTAGCACTGGAACGGAAACTATTCCCCTTGACGGAGAAGAAACACCCGGCTTTTATCTTGACAAAAACGACCCTATTCATGGTAATGAACTCCATTTTACCAATCAAAAACCCTATGTTATTTATGGATATGCCGCAGTTCCAGAAAACGAAACTGTGACTTTTGACGCTGGTGCAAGAGTCCATTTTCATGCTAATTCAGGACTTGTGGTTTCAAAAAACGGAACTTTAAAAATCAACGGAACTACCTCCACAACTGAAAAATTAGAAGGCGAAGTCATATTTGAAGGTGATCGATTAGAACCACTCTATTCTGATGTCCCTGGGCAATGGGGCACTATTTGGCTCACAAATGAAACTAAAAACAACTCCATTAATCATTTGACTGTAAAAAACGCAACCGTTGGTTTGTTAATAGAAAACAATTTAGGAACGATTATGCCTATCAAAAACACTCAGGTTTACAATTGTACCAATTATGGAATATTAACTAGGAATGCAAAAATTGAAGGAGAAAACCTTGTCATCAACAATGCAGGACAATCTGGCCTAGCTTGTACCTTTGGTGGAAATTATAAATTTACCCATTGTACTTTCAACAACAACTGGAACGGAAACAGTCCTTTTGCAGTAACGATAGACAATTACAAATCAGGGGCAACAACCGAAACTAACGACTTAACACAAGCTACTTTTAACAATTGCATTATATACGGTTCCTATACAAATGAACTAAATTTAGACAAAAAAGAAGGTGCCGCTTTTAACTATGCATTTAATAATTGTTTGATTAAATATTTTGCTTCTACAACAAATTCATTGTATCAATTTACAACTGATCCCACACATTACACCAATATCATCTTAAATAAAGACCCTAAGTTTTACAAACCAACACAAAACAATTTCAATATCGACAATACTTCTAGCGCTTTCGCAAAAGGGAATCAAGCATACAACATCCCTTTGGATATCACAGGAGCAACCAGAACTTCTCCACCTGATTTAGGAGCCTATCAAAACAAAGATTTCCCTAAAAAAGAATAAAAAATTGTTTTGTTTTGATTCTTGCTGTTCCTACTTTTTTAAACTAAATTTGCACCGCAATACATCAAATTAAATAAAATGATTCATTTTTTTGAAAACCAAAGCAAAACCGTTTTTGCAGTTCAAACTTCAACCGATATTTCGGCTGAAAACGTATCAAAACTAAACTGGCTTTTTGCCAACGCACATAAAATTGAAAAATCCGTATTAGCGGATTTTTTTGTTGGTCCTCGCGCCACCATGATTACGCCTTGGAGTACCAATGCTGTTGAAATTACTCAAAACATGGGGATTTCAGGCATCATCAGAATTGAAGAATTCCATGCAGTAGACTTTGATTTTACTGATTTTGATCCAATGCTTTCGCAAAAGTATTCAGAACTTAATCAAGATATTTTTACTATCAATATTGCTCCAGAAGCTATTTTGGAAATTGATGACATTGCAGCTTACAACCGATCAGAAGGTTTGGCTTTGAGCTCTGAAGAGGAAGAATACTTAAATAATTTGGCAACCAAATTAGGTCGAAAACTAACTGATTCTGAAATATTTGCTTTCTCACAAGCCAATTCAGAACACTGTCGTCACAAAATTTTCAACGGAACTTTTGTAATTGATGGTATTGAAAAAGAAACCTCTCTTTTTAAATTAATCAAAAAAACATCTCAAGAAAACCCTCGCGATATCGTGTCGGCCTATAAAGATAATGTGGCTTTTGTAAAAGGACCAAAAGTGCAGCAATTTGCTCCTAAAAGTGCAGACAAAGCTGATTTTTACGAAACTAAAGAATTTGATTCTGTTTTGTCATTAAAAGCCGAAACACACAACTTCCCTACTACTGTTGAACCATTCAATGGTGCTGCAACAGGAGCGGGTGGAGAAATTCGTGACCGTTTAGCTGGTGGACAAGGTTCATTGCCCTTAGCAGGAACTGCTGTTTATATGACATCTTACTCTCGTTTGAAGTCCTTCGACTCCGCTCAGGATGACAGACCTTGGGAAAATGCCGTTGAAGAAAGAAAATGGTTGTATCAAACACCAATGGACATCTTAATTAAAGCATCAAATGGTGCATCTGACTTTGGAAACAAATTTGGACAACCTTTGATTACAGGTTCTGTATTAACTTTCGAACACGAAGAAGACGCTCGCAAACTTGGTTTCGACAAAGTGATTATGCAAGCAGGTGGAATTGGGTATGGAAAACTAGAACAAGCATTGAAACACAAACCACAAGAAGGCGATAAAATTGTAATTCTTGGTGGAGAAAATTATAGAATTGGAATGGGTGGAGCAGCG
>JAHEBK010000015.1:0-9058 GCA_024642295.1 Flavobacterium sp.
TTGCCATTTTTTTCTTTTTAACAACCAAAAAAACAAAACGCCAAAGACTAACGAAAAGTAATCTTTTAATAGTATACCAACACCTAAAAATAGTGCGGCAAAAAACCATAGAAAGTATTTACGTAAATGATATTCTTTCTGGATGGACCATAAGGTATGTGCATAAACATAGCCCGAAGCGTAGACAATCGCATGTCCAAAAGGAACATAAAGCGGAATCATAGGTGTTCGGTATTCGTACATCCCGAGTAGTTTACAGAAAATTAATTCTCCTATATAAGAGAGAATAACCATCACAAGCATCAGTTTTCTTAAATTAATTCCTGATGATAAATAGAATCCTATAAAATAAAGAATCCCTAAAACATTCGTAATTGGTCTGCCATCAAAGTAGTTTTCAATAAAATAAACCGAGTCAATTCCTAAGGCAAAAATGGTAAAAAATGGAAAACACAAGGCAAAACCCAACTGCAATCTTGCATTAGTGTCGGCATTTTTATCCCATAAAATGGCTGTTATTTTGCTCATTAGTTTATAATTGAAAAGAAGTTTTTGATTTAAAACTAGGCTTTTCTTTTCATTAGATTTTCGCCAAAACTTCTTAAAATTTCTTTTTTATCGTTTTCGATATTCATTTTGTTTAAGGTTTCAAAAGCTTTTAGCGTGTGTTCTTCTATGGCTTCTTGAGTGATTTTATCAGCTCCTGAACGAATAAAAATGGCTTTTACTTGTTCAATTTTCGCGGTACTATCGTTTAATTGTTGGGCGAATAGGTGGGTCAATTGAGCTTTGTCTTCAGTATTAGCAAAGGCCATTGCTTTAAGATACAAATAGGTTTTTTTATTTTCGATGATGTCTCCACCTACTTGTTTTCCAAAAGTTTCTGGATTTCCAAAAGCATCCAAAAAATCATCTTGCAGCTGAAAAGCCAATCCCAGATTCAATCCAAATTCATAAATTAAATCAGCATTTTCCTCTGTTGTCTGAGCTACGATAGCCCCCATTTTCATGGCTGCAGCAACAAGAACGGCGGTCTTGTATTCAATCATTTTGAGGTATTCTGCTATGGTAACATCGGTACGGGTTTCAAAATCCACATCCCATTGTTGTCCTTCGCAAACTTCTAAAGCCGTTTTACTAAAAAGCTTTGCTAAATCTTTAAATATAATTGGCTCGTATTGTTCAAAATATTGGTATGCCAAAATTAGCATGGCATCTCCAGAGAGAATCCCAGTGTTGATATTCCATTTTTCATGAACCGTAATATTCCCTCTCCTTAATGGCGCATCATCCATAATGTCATCATGTACTAAGGAAAAATTATGAAACACTTCCACTGCCATAGCGGCTGGGAGTGCTTTTTGATAGTAGGTATTGAATACTTCAGCCGACATTAAAGTCAATATGGGACGCATTCTCTTTCCTCCTAAACCTAAAATATAACGAACGGGCTCATAAAGATTTTTAGGTTCTTTATCGATGGATTGGTTTTCTAGATAATGGATAAAAAAATCTTGGTACTGCGAGATGGAATGCATAAAAATAATTTTTGGCTAATTTACAGTAATCCTATTGGATTACAAATAGGCTTTTTAAATGAAATGTTAAAAAAACGTAAATACATCGGAAACTATTTTGGTGTTAAAAGTTTCCTTTCTACATTTGCAATCAAATTACTGCTAAAGTGGATGGTAATTTTGATTCATATTTAATGCAATACGGAATGGGAACAAAATGGACTATTGATTCGGAGCAATCGGATGTGTTGATTAAGAACAAGCATTCTATTGTAGCTTATTTAGCGGGTGCTAACAATAAGTTTAAAGGCAATGTAGCCATAAAGGATGATCGTATTGAAGAGGCTAACATTGAGTTTTCGTTAAATGTAAATAATAACGAATCAAAATTAGAATTAATGGATACGCATTTGAAGATAAATGATTTTATTGATACTAATGAATATCCACTTATTAATTTTAAATCTACTTCGTTCCAAAAAGTAAATAAAAATATCAATTTTCTAAAAGGAAACCTTACCATAAAAAACATTACGAAAGTAATTGAATTAGATACTGAATTCATTGGATATTCTTTTTACAATGGTATCAAAAAAGCTTCTTTTGAAGTAAAAGGAATGATTAATCGTAAAGATTTTGATTTAAAATCAAATGCTATTTATCAAATGAGAGGTATTGCAACAGGACAAGATTTGTTGTTAGAGGCTAATTTGGAATTTAAAGTTTAAAACGGATCAGAAAGAAAAGATAATGAAGGAGAAAATAATTAAAAAAGCGAGCGAACTATTTTTGAAACTAGGTTTCAAAAGTATTACAATGGATGATATCGCTTGTGAAATGTGTATTTCGAAAAAAACCATTTACAAGTATTTTTGCAATAAAGAAGCGCTTATTATTGAAAGTACGGCATACGTACATAAAGAAATACATCAAATAATTGAATCAATTACTGCCTCTAATAAAAATGCGATAGCAGAAAATTTCGAAATCAGAAAAATGTTTAGTGATATGTTTCAAACGTCAGATACGTCCCCAATATACCAGCTGAAAAAACATTATCCGGAGATTTACAATCAGGTTTTGTCGGTGGAGGTTAACGAATGTAGCAAATGCTTCAGGCAAAATATTGAAAAAGGAATTGCTTCTGGATTGTACCGAAACGATTTAGATGTGGATACTTATGTTCAGTTTTATTATACTTTAATATTTAGTATTAACGAAAATACCAGTTCTGAAAAAGAAGCTAGAAAATTAGAATTGGAAGCATTAGAATACCATACCAGAGCTATGGCAACACCAAAAGGATTAATTGAACTCGAAAAACAAATGCAAAATCAAACTTTATGATAAAAAGAAATTTACTATTCATCACGCTCTTAATCTTTGCTTTAAATGCAAAAGCACAAGAAAAGAGACAAAGCTATTCTTATAGCTTAGATCAGGCCATTGTTCATGCCCTAGAACACAATTATTCTGTAATCAATTCTGGTCGTGATATTGAAGCCGCTAGACAAAAAAAATGGGAAACTACTGCTGTTGGTTTGCCACAAATAAATGGAACGGTCGATTACCAAAATAATTTTTCGTTCCAGCAACAAGGAGTTTCTGGTGGCGGACCCTTTGGTGGAGCACCTGGTTCTATTTCAACATTTGCTTTTGGGACTAAACACAACATGAATGCGGTAGCCACTTTAAGTCAGCTGTTGTTTGATGGTTCTTATATTGTTGCTTTACAGGCATCCAAAACCTATTTAATGTATTATGAAAATGCTAAAAGGAAAACAGATGTTGAGGTCAAAGAGATGGTGATTAATGCTTATGGTAATGTTTTGTTAGCACAAGAAAGTATTACTATTCTCAAAAAGAACAAGGCAATATTAGAAAAAACGGTTGCTGATACCAAAGAAACTTTTAAGAATGGATTGATTGAAGAAGAAAATGTAGAACAACTACAAATCACTTTAGCATCAGTAAATAGCAATTTGAGTAATACTAACCGATTGCTTGATATTACCTATAAAATGTTGAAAATTACACTTGGTATGGATATTAATGATGAATTAATCATTACCGATAAACTAGAAAATTTGACTCAAAAAAATCTAGGAGTGGCTTTAACACTTGATCAGTTTAATGTAAATGACAATGTTGATTATCAAATTGCCACAAATTTTCAAAAACAAAGAGAATTAGAATACAAACTCGAAAGGAGTAGGGCTTTGCCTAGTCTTGCTGCCAACGTGAATTTTGGATACAACTCTTTTGCGAATGAGTTCACTTTTTTCTCTTCTAATCAAAAGTGGCTGAATTATTCTAATCTTGGCGTTCGATTGTCAGTGCCTATTTTTAGCAGTTTTGCCTACCGTGCCAAAACCCAACAAGCGAAAATTGCAATGGAAAAAGCTAAGACACAGCTGAATGAAGCAGATCAAAAATTGAAATTGCAATACGCCAATGCTAAAAGTGAGTTTGATTTTAGTATTGAAGAATTTGCTACAGCAAAAAGTAATTTGGCTCTAGCCGAAAGAATCGAGAAAAAGCAACAAATTAAATTCAAAGAAGGTTTGTCTTCTAGTTTTGATTTTAGCGAAGCACAAAGACAATTATATACAACCCAACAAAACTACTTGCAATCAATGGTAAACATCATCAACAAAAAGGCAAGTTTAGAGAAATTAAACAACAAATAACAATCAGCAATAAAGACAGATATACCATGAGAAAAACTATTCTATTAACCGTATTTTCAATCGTTTTACTCTCTTGTGGAGGCGATAAAAAAAACTCTACCGAAGCAATAATTGAATCTGGAAATCTAGAACAATTACGGTTAAAACGCTCCGAAATTGTCAAATCAGCGGATGAATTGTCCAAAGAATTGAAAAAAATTGATGATGCTATTGGATTAATTGACGAAAATCACAAAGAAACATTGATTACGACACTAACGGCAAAAGATACTGTTTTCAAACATTACATAGAATTACAAGCCGAAGTTCAAACCAAAGAAAACTTAGTGGTTAACGCACAATTGGGCGGTATTTTAGAACAACTTTCAGTTAAAGAAGGACAAAGAGTTTCTAAAGGACAAACTTTAGGGAGAATAGATGATGGTGGATTAACGCAACAACTTTCTCAGTTAGAAATACAAGCAACTTTGGCCAAAACTACATTCGAAAGACAAAAAAATCTTTGGGATCAAAAAATTGGTTCTGAGATTCAGTTTTTACAAGCTAAATCTACCTATGAAGCACAAACAAAAGCGGTGCAACAATTACGAAAACAAATTGCTAAAACCATCATCCAAGCTCCATTCTCAGGTGTAATTGATGAAATTATTTCGGAAAAAGGAAGTGTTGTGGGGCCAGGAACTCCAATTTTAAGAATTATCAACTTAAGCAATATGTACCTTGAGGCTGATGTACCAGAAAAACACCTAAACACTATCAAACGTGGAACGGAGGTAATCGTGAGTTTTCCAATGTTAAACGAAACGATTAAGACAAACATTTCATTGGTAAACAATAATATCAACCCTGCCAACCGTTCTTTCAAAGTTCAGGTTCAAATACCTAATAAATCAGGTTTAATCAAACCCAACTTGTCATCGAAGTTGAATGTCAATGATTACTCCAATAAAAATGTGGTTATCGTGCCTCTAAGCATTATCTCAGAAAATGCTGAAGGAGAACAATATCTTTACATCGCAGAGAAAAGCGGAGATAAAAACCAAACTAGAGCCAAAAAAGTGATTGTTCAAACAGGGAAATCACAAGGAGATTATATCGAAATTTTAGAAGGGATTAGCGACGGTGATTTGATTATCAAAGAAGGAGCAAGAAGTGTAAAAGACGGACAAATTGTGTCTATAATAAAATAACAACAATATGAACACACCCATCAAGCATAAAGAATATAAGTTTTCTTCTATGGCAATAGACAACAAAATGACGATCTATGTCATCATGGCATTGTTCTTTGTATTAGGTATTTCTGCCTATTATTCGATGCCAAGAGAAGATTTCCCAGAGATTAAAGAAACTAAAATCTATATCAGCACTGTCTATCCAGGAAATACCGCTGAAGATATTGAGCGATTAATCATTGACCCTTTAGAAGAAGACATTAAAAATGTAAGCAACGTTGTTAAAGTAACTTCAACTTCACAAGAAGATTACGGAATCATCACTGTTGAATTTGACGAGAAAATTGCCGTTGAAGATGCCAAACAAAAAGTAAAAGACAAGGTTGATGCCAAAAAATCAAATGAAGACTGGCCTACTTTTAATGGTGTAAAAGTCGAACCTAATGTATTTGACTTAAACCTTTCTGAGGAAATCCCCATCTTAAACATCAATCTTTCTGGTGATTACCCAATTGAAAAATTAAAAGAATTTGGCGAATACTTGAAAGACGAGATTGAAGGACTCTCAGAAATTAAACAGGTAGACATTCGTGGTGCTCAAGAAAAAGAAATCGAAATTGCAGTTGATATTTTCAAAATGTCAGCTTCAAAAGTGAGTTTTGATGATGTAATCAATGCTGTTCGAAATGGAAACGTTACCATGTCAGCTGGAAATATTATTTCTAGTGGACAACGAAGAACTATCAGTATCAAAGGGGAAATAGACAAGCCAACCGACTTAGAAAATTTTGTTGTTAAAAATGAAAAAGGTCCTGTTTATCTTAAAGATGTTGCTGAAATCAGTTTTAAAAATGTAGACAAGACCACTTATGCTAGGGAATTTGGCAAAAGTGTGGTAATGCTTGATGTAAAAAAACGAGCAGGAAAAAACATGATTGAGGCCGCCGAGAAAATCAAAATGATTATTGCTGATTCTCAAGAAAATTATTTACCAAGAGATTTAAATGTCACGTTATCTAATGATTCGTCATCTAAAACCTTAAACCAAGTCGATGACTTGGTAAATAATATCATTTTTGGTATTATCTTAGTTGTGGGCGTATTGATGTTTTTCCTTGGTTTTAGGAACGCCCTTTTCGTAGGTTTTGCTATCCCGATGTCCATGTTCTTGTCTTTTATGATTTTGAATGCCTTAGGTTATACGATGAATACAATGATACTCTTTGGTCTCATCATGGGATTAGGAATGCTTGTTGACAACGGGATTGTAGTCGTTGAAAATGTATACCGACTCATGGAAGACGAAGGGATGAATCGTTTAGAAGCTGCCAAAGTAGGTATTGGTGAAATTGCACTTCCTATCATTGTGTCAACCCTTACAACTGTTGCTGCTTTTGTGCCACTTGGGTTATGGCCTGGCGTTATGGGACAATTTATGATCTATTTCCCTATTACCCTATCGGTAGTTCTAGGTTCCTCATTATTTGTGGCAATCTTTTTCAACTCTGTTTTGGTTTCCCAATTCATGGATATTAAAGACAAAGTTTTGACCAAAAAACAATTGATTCGATTAAGTGTTATTTTAGGTGGTTTTGGAATATTAATTCTCCTTTTTGGAGGTGCTGTTCGCGGATTAGGTTCATTAATGATTTTTACGGCGGCCATGTTTTGGTTGTACAAATATGTCATCAAGGATATTACGGTAAAATTCCAACAAAAAACACTAACGAAATTAGAAAACGGATATGAAAACTGGTTAAAATTCTTTTTATCTGGTAAAAAACCATATATCGTTGTCATTGGGATGTTCATCCTGTTTTTTACGGTACTTATTACTTATTTTGGATGGAGTGTTGGTAGTGGACGTACTAAAGTGGAATTTTTCCCTGACAACAAACCCAATCAAATTATTGTTTACATCGAATATCCTCAAGGAACAGATATCGAAAAAACAAATAAACTGACTAAAGATATTGAGAAAAGAGTATACGCTGTTTTGGATTCAAAAGAATATATCAATGAGGCTGACAGCACTAATTACTTAGTAGAATCAGCCGTGTCACAAGTGGGTGAAGGTGCTGGAAATCCACAGACCGATGGTGGATCCACAGCCGAGATGCCTCATAAAGGAAAAATCACCGTTTCGATGCGAGAATATAAATTCCGTGACGGAAGAGATTCGGAGCAAATGCGTCAAAAAGTTCAAGAAGCATTAAAAGACATATACCCTGGAGTTTCTATTTCTGTTGAAAAAGATGCTGCTGGACCACCCGCGGGTTATCCGATAAATATTGAGATTAAAGGAAATGATTATACCGAATTGATTGTCACTGCTGAGAAGATGAAAGATTTCTTGAATAGCAGAAATATTCCAGGTATTGACGAGTTAAAAGTTGATGTCAACAAGGGGAAACCTGCAATGAAAGTAGTCGTTGATAGAGAAAAAGCTGGAGAAATGGGTGTGTCTGCAGGACAAGTTGGAAATCAATTAAGACGTTCTGTTTTTGGTGAAAAAGCGGGAGTTTACAAACTAGATGGTGAAGACTACGATATCAATGTTCGTTTTAATGATGAAAACAGATACAATCAAAGTACATTGTTCAATCAGAATATCACTTTTAGAGATATGGCTTCTGGGCAAATTAAGGAAATACCTTTATCAACAGTAGCTTCTCAAAAAAATAGCTCTTCTTTCAGTGCTATCAAACACAGAGACCTAAATCGCGTCGTAGTTTTGTATTCTGCCTTATCACCTGGATTTACTGATGCCGGAGCGGTAGTAAGTCAAATTCAAGCAGAAATGGCTGATTTTGATGCGCCAAAAACCGTAAAATTTGATTTTACAGGACAAATTGAGGAACAAAACAAACAGATGGCTTTCTTAATGGGAGCATTAATAACAGGACTAGGACTGATTATGCTGATTTTAGTGTTCCAGTTTAACTCCATCTCTAAACCTGCTATCATTATGGTGGCTGTATTTTTGAGTTTTATTGGTGTGTTCTTAGGATTAATGGTTACGGGATGGCCTTTTGTAATTATGATGACCATGATGGGAATTATCTCTCTCGCGGGAATTGTGGTAAATAATGGCGTTGTACTTCTGGATTACACTGAACTATTATTAAGTCGTAAAAAAGAGGAATTGAATGTTCCGCAAGATACAATTTTACCAAAAGAACTCATTTTTGAAGCAATAGTAACTGGAGGGAAAGCTAGGTTAAGACCAGTACTATTGACAGCAATTACAACAGTTTTAGGTTTGATTCCGCTTGCTATAGGTTTTAATATTGATTTCTTCTCTTTGTTTAGTGAATTTGATCCAAAGATTTATATTGGTGGTGACAATGTAATCTTCTGGGGACCATTGGCTTGGACTGTAATATTTGGCTTGGTATTTGCAACCTTCCTAACACTGATTGTTGTTCCAGTACTGTATTATATAGTGGAACGATTTAAATTTTGGAAACACAACAAAAAGATCAGTTTATAACGATAATATTTTTTAAATTAAAAAGACTGTCTGGAATTTTATTCAGGCAGTCTTTTTAATTTTAAAACTGTTTTATTGATTTTTTTCCATAAAAAAAGAAGCCGTCTCAATACCAACTTGAGGCGGTTTTTTTATACAGTATAAATTTTGGATTGTTTTATAAAAATCTCAAGACAACCTAAA
>JAHEBK010000015.1:9068-13265 GCA_024642295.1 Flavobacterium sp.
ACTGTTTTATTGATTTTTTTCCATAAAAAAACTCATGGATTATCCATGAGTTTTATAAAGATGAAAACCTTTTATATTATTGAGGATCTCTCATTTTGAAAGTATCCATAAATGCAGTAGTATAATTTCCTGCAATATATTCTGGATCATCCATTAACTGTCTATGAAAAGGAATGGTAGTTTTGATTCCTTCGATTACAAACTCGTCTAATGCTCTACGCATTTTGCTAATTGCTTCTTCACGTGTTTGTGCAGTAGTAATTAATTTAGCAATCATAGAGTCATAATTAGGTGGAATCGTGTAACCTGAATATACGTGTGTGTCTAGACGTACTCCGTGACCTCCTGGCATATGCAAAGTCGTAATTTTTCCTGGAGAGGGTCTAAACTCGTTGTAGGGATCTTCTGCATTTATACGACATTCAATAGCGTGTAATTGTGGTAAATAGTTTTTACCAGAAATTGGCACACCAGCTGCAACTAAAATTTGCTCACGAATCAAATCGTAATCAATTACTTGCTCTGTGATTGGATGTTCTACTTGGATACGAGTATTCATTTCCATAAAGTAGAAATTACGGTGTTTGTCTACCAAGAATTCTACCGTTCCAGCGCCTTCATATTTAATATATTCAGCTGCTTTTACTGCTGCTTCTCCCATAGCTTGACGTAATTCATCAGTCATAAATGGAGAAGGAGTTTCTTCGGTTAATTTTTGGTGACGTCGTTGTACAGAACAATCTCTTTCAGATAGGTGACAGGCTTTACCAAATGAGTCTCCAACGATTTGAATTTCGATATGACGAGGTTCCTCGATTAATTTTTCAAGATACATGCCGTCATTACCAAAAGCAGCAGCCGACTCTTGACGAGCGCCTTCCCATGCTTTTAATAAATCTTCTTCTTTCCAAACGGCACGCATTCCTTTACCTCCACCACCTGCAGTAGCTTTAAGCATTACTGGAAAACCAAATTCTTTTGAAAGTTTTAGCGCTTCTTCATAAGATTCTAAAATTCCAACTGATCCAGGTACACAAGGAACACCTGCTTCAATCATAGTTGATTTAGCTGAAGCTTTATCACCCATACGATCAATCATTTCAGGAGCGGCTCCAATAAATTTGATGCCGTGTTCTTGACAAATTTTAGAAAATTTAGAATTTTCAGATAAGAATCCGTAGCCTGGGTGAATTGCATCTGCGTTCGTAATTTCGGCAGCAGCAATGATATTAGACATTTTCAAATAAGATAAGTTACTTGGAGCTGGCCCTATACAAACAGCTTCGTCAGCAAAACGCACATGTAAACTATCTGCATCGGCAGTGGAGTAAACAGCAACTGTTTTAACGCCCATTTCTTTACAAGTTCTAATTACACGAAGTGCAATTTCTCCCCTATTTGCAATTAATATTTTTTTAAACATCTATTTTGAGTTATGAGTTATGAGTTATGAGTTTTAAAATTTTAAAATAATTTAAAATTTATAATTCATAATTTATTAAGATGGATCAACTAAGAATAATGGTTGGTCAAATTCTACTGGAGACATATCGTCAACCAATATTTTTACAATTTTACCTGAAACTTCTGATTCAATTTCGTTAAATAACTTCATTGCTTCAATTACACAAAGTACATCTCCTTTTGCGATAGAATTTCCTACTTCAGCAAAAACAGGTTTGTCTGGAGAAGGTTTTCTGTAAAAGGTTCCGATAATTGGTGATTTGATAGTGATGTATTTAGACTCTTCAACTGCTGGGGCAGCAGCTACTGGAGCCACAGCTGCTGCAGCAGGAGCAATAGCTTGTTGTACAGGTGCTGCTTGTGGCGCTTGTTGTATGTATGTCGCTTCAGTAGTGTTTTCGATTGTTGTTCTAATGGTGATTTTAACATCGTCCATTTCTAATTTAACTTCCGCAACACCTGTATTTGAAACAAATTTGATTAGGTTCTGAATTTCTTTTAAATCCATAATTGGTCTATTTTTAGTTTAAATTTATTTTTTGTCGTATGCCCATTTTAAATAAACAGACCCCCAAGTGAATCCTCCACCGAAGGCTGCAAAGATAATAGTATCCCCTTTTTTAAACAAATGTTCAAAATCACTGATAACTAAAGGTAAAGTTGCTGATGTGGTATTACCATATCTTTCGATATTCATCAACACTTTAGATTCTTCTAAATTCATTCTGCTAGCTGTAGCGTCAATAATTCTTTTGTTAGCTTGGTGTGGAATTAACCAATTCACATCTTCATTAGTAAGGTTATTTCTTTTTAAGATTTGCTCACTAGCATCAGCCATATTTGTCACAGCATATTTAAAAACGGTTTTCCCGTCTTGCATAATATTGTGTCTATTGTCTGTTACGGTTTGTAATGTAGTAGGTACTAAAGATCCTCCTGCAGGTATTCTTAGAAAATCACGACCTACACCATCACTTCTTAAATATTCATCTTGTAAACCTAAGCCTTCGTAATTTGGTTCAAACAGTACCGCTCCGGCTCCGTCACCAAAAATAATACAGGTAGTTCTGTCTGTGTAATCCACAATTGAGGACATTTTATCAGCACCAATTAAGAGTACTTTTTTATATCTTCCAGATTCAATATGTGCGGCTGCAGTTGACATTCCGTATAAAAAACTAGAACAAGCAGCTTGTAAATCGTATCCAAAAGCATTAGTTGCGCCAATTTCAGTAGCTACATAAGCACCTGTTGCGGCTACAGGCATATCTGCCGTTGCTGTGGCCATAATAACCATGTCAATTTCTAAAGGATCAATATTTCCTTTAGTTATTAAATCTTGTGCTGCTTTTATTGCTAAAAATGAGGTTCCTTTATCGGTGTCTTTTAAGATTCTTCTTTCTTTTATTCCTGTACGAGAGGTAATCCACTCGTCATTTGTGTCTACCATTGTTTCTAAAACTTTGTTTGAAAGTACAAAGTCTGGAACGTAAGCTCCAACAGCGGTAATTGCGGCGGTCATTTTTTTCATTTTATAGGACTATTTTTTATCAAATGTTGTCATTTGAAAAAAAGGTTAAATGGGGTTGAAAATTACAAAAAAAAATCTAAACCCGTTGTTTTCGAACTTCTTATTTAAGGAAAATTATAAACAACAAAAAAAACTCTCACAAGTGAGAGTTCATATATCATCTATAAAAAAAATGCATTAAGCAAAAGTAGCTTCTGACTTGTCAATAACAACTTGTCCTCTGTAGTACATTTTTCCTTCGTGCCAGTAAGCTCTGTGGTATAAATGTGCTTCTCCTGTAATAGGGCAAGTAGCGATTTGAGCTACAGTAGCTTTGTAATGTGTTCTTCTTTTATCTCTTCTTGTTTTCGAGATTTTTCTCTTAGGATGTGCCATTTTACTATATTATTTATCCGTTAATAGTTGCTTTAATTTGTCCCAACGTGGGTCAATATTGTCTTCTTTTTGTTCTTTGTCTTCTTTTTTTTGTTCTTTGATTGTTAATTCATTAAGTCGATCAAGAGCTTCTGTTTTTAAACTTCCGTCTTTTACGCCAGGATGAACTCGTCTTAGAGGAATGGATAGCACAACCATTTCGTAAATATATTGTGCAATATCTATTTCAAATTCTCCAAAAGGTAAAATAAGCAATTCTTCATTGTCGTTATTAAACTCTTCTCCAAAGCGAACAATTAATTTCATCTTCCCTTTTATAGGTAAGTCAAAATCTTCGCTTGTAAGATCACAAGGCACATTTATGGTGCCTTTGTGTTTGAAATTCAATTCAAGCATGTTGATTTGTTTCTCTAAAACTACATTTACTTTGATATCTGAATTTTGAAATTCATTGTAATCAAAGTTTTCAAAGAACGTATTATTTAATTGATACTCAAAATGATGTTTTCCGGTCTTTAATCCTACAAATGGAATTAAATATTCTTTTGTCTTGCTCATTTCAACAAAATTTTGGCCCATTTCGAATTTTCGGAACGGGAGTGCAAAGATATAAAATTATTACAAACCTAATAAAGTTATTTATCTTTTTTTATTTACTACTGTTTTTCTTTTACTTTCAATGGATTTTCACTGATTTCTGAATACTGAATTCTTGAGCGATAGACATCTATGGCTAAATATACAGCTTCTTTAAATGAGTTGTAATCCGCTTGACCTTTCCCTGCGATATCATAGGCGGTTCCGTGGTCAGGCGATGTTCTTATTTT